>NZ_JAUBVE010000082.1:0-29985 GCF_036705715.1 Microcoleus sp. AT3-D2
GCCGCGATGAACAATGACTATATGATGCAAATTCTCAAGTGCTTTTGTCAAGCATGATTGAGATGCTCTTACCCTGAATAGCATGGCATTGCCGCTTTGAGAACGGGAAGGAGCGATCGCCCAACCATTAGAGCCTTTGGGGTATCATTTTCAGCGATATCTTCAAGGCGCTCTGGATCGACTACAAAAGTAAAATTAATGACGCGTTGCGCGTGTGCCAATACATCTGCAGGTTTGAGGGGCAATGCTACCTTTAATTCTTCGGTGAGCGCCTCTGGGTGTTCTTTTGCATAGGCATTCATTCCGCCAACAAAAGCATCGAGATAGTTGCGGACAATGGAATTTTGTGATTCATATCACGCCTTGGCGCGATTAGGAATTCCCATAGTTTGCACCCAGCGATCGGATTCCAGATAATCTTCGCCCCAAAATTCGGCAGCTTGCCCGCGAGCTTGCCCGTAAAGACGCAAAATCAGATTACCATGACTTTGCATCTGCGCCCACCCGAAAGCGTAGAAAAGGCTTTTACTATTCTCTCCGTAAATGTGTGGAATTCCATAGGTATCCCAAAGAATTTGATTGCCGGTTTGAGGCGCGGCTTGAATCCAATTATTGAGGAGCAAAACTAAGATAAAACTCATTAATAAGGAAACAATCTGCCGACCTTGTTTTTTTAGTTGTAGAAACACTGGCAATTAATTGGCTAGGGTTTGTTAAACTGAGACTTGGCAGAGTTTTCAACAAGCTGCACGAACAAAACGTCGAGGATTTCAATCCCTTTTATGGATAACAAAGGATAAAATTATACCAAATCCGATGCCCAAAAACGTAACCTATCTACGTCTATCTGCGTCGATATGCAGTTAAAAAAAAACTCTTCTTCGAGCAATCCAGAAAATCCGAAAAAAGACCCTGTGTAAATCGGATGTGAAATTAAAAGCCATCCGCTACGCTCACCAACTTGAAAAGCGCTATAAAACGCCGGTGTGTCGGCTGTAAAGCGCATTAATGTCATTGGTGAGGAGGGGGGGTAAACAAGTAGGGCGAGATAGGTTATAAGGTTATTTTTTAAGCTGCCCCTGTTGCCAAGTTCCCTCTACTTTCGTTCCATCTGCATATAGATAAGAACCTTGCCCGTGTTTCTGGCCGTTGAGGAATTCACCTTGATAGCGATCGCCATTGGCGTAAATGCAGATACCTTTGCCGTTGAACTGACCATCGCTAAATTCGCCTTCGCAGCGATCGCCATTCTTAAAAACGTAAACTCCTTTCCCACTCATCTTACCCTTGGCAAAAGTGCCTTTATAGCTATCTCCATTGGCGAACTCACGGACACCTTCACCACTAAATTCTCCATTGTCAAACGGCCCTTGATAACGTCCCCCTTCTTTAAAAGTAAACAACCCCTGACCTTGAGTGTTGCCCTTCACAAACTCTCCTTCATAGCGGTTGCCGTTCGGATATTCGCGAACCCCTTTACCGTGAAACTGCCCTTCACTAAATTGCCCCTCATAACGACCTCCTTCAGCAAAGGTATAAATTCCCTGCCCGTGAGGTAAGTTATTCAGCAACTCTCCTTCGTAGCGGTTCTTATTAGCATATTGACAGACGCCTTTGCCGTTAACTTTTCCTTCTTTAATATCTCCTTCGCATCGAGTGCCATTACTGAACGTAAAAGCCCCACGACCGCTGGGAGAACCACTCGTAAAAGAGCCTTCGTAACGAATGCCGTTAGTTGAGGTAAAAATTCCTGTACCATCGAACTCACCGTTTTTAAAAGTACCTTCGTAGCGGTTGCCGTTAGCAAATTCGCGGACACCTTGACCGTTGAATTCACCCAAAGCAAATTCTCCTTGGTATTTACCTTCTTCTTTAAAGGTATAGATGCCTTGGCCGTGAGGTTGGCCGTTGAGAAAAGAGCCTTCGTAGCGATCGCCGTTGGCATATTGACAGATGCCGGGGCCGCTGAGTTTTCCCTCACTCAATTCTCCCTCGCAACGTCCGCCATCCGGTAAAGTAATTACTCCTGCCATTGCGCTGTCAGGGTTGGCAAACAACACAGCCATTCCCAAGTTGGAACCAAGTAATAGAGCGAGTCCAACTCGCTGAAGTTTACTTAATATTGCTGACGACATTCCCACATTCATAATTCACAAAAAATTCAACTTTTAACTTTGCTATTCCTTGGACGGTTCTATAGAATTCCCAGCCAAATTGCTAGAGTCTCAAAAAAATCCCTAGTCAGTCAGCCGGAAGATAATGACTATTCTTTCCCCTGGAATGCCACTCTCTGATGGGGCATATTTCCTTTGTTCTACTGCTTTAATCGCTGCCTTATTCAAGTCGTTGTATTTGCTAGGAGTCAAGATCCTGACGTTGGATGTGTTACCGTTGGGGTCAATGTCACAAATGAGTTCCACTCGGCCTTCGCGCCCTTCTTCTATGGCTGCGATCGGATAGTCACGTTTATTATCGCAGCCGCTAATGCAAGCGATCTGAGGCGCGCCGGGAGGGCGCGAAGGACTCCCCCCTCTTCCCGGATTTGTCGGTTTTGGCACTGGCCCGGAACCGCTGCCAAATGGCCCTGACGAACCCCCGCCGCCATTTCCACCTCCACCGGGTGATGAGTTCGATGCACTTCCTGCTGGGCTACCAGAGGAGGGGAGGTTTCCTACATCTCCGATCGCATTTCCAGAATTGCCGCCGCCTCCTGGCCTGGTGGCCGTGACTGGCGAGCCAGCCGCAGGCGTTCGGGGCGATCGCCCCGAACCAGCCGCAAATGGCTCATCAGAAGGTATGTCGCCATTTTTGCTGGCACCGGATGGTGAGCTGGACGCACTTCCTCCGGGGTTCTCAGAGGAGGAGGGGTTTGTGAGATCCCCGATCGCATTTCCAGAGTTACTACCGCCTCCTGGCCTAGTAGCTGTGACTGGTGAGCCAGCCCCGGGCGATCGCTGTATGGGCCCGGAAGAAGGATTTAATGGCTCTGAGGAAGGTTCCCCGCTACCCGCCGAAGCAGATGACGAGAGCGGGTTATTTTTTTCAGGGCTGTCGGAGGAGTTGGGATTTCCAGCATTTTTTGTAAAGTCTGGGAGACTCGCAGCACCCTTGGGGCGGGAGGCGGTAACGGGTGGTTCGCTTTTTGGAGGATCGGGCGAGGGGGTTTCCGGTTCCTGGGCGATCGGGGTTTTAGGAGTTTCTGGGGAATTGAAATCCTGTTGAGGTGCGGGGGAAGGCTCGATAGGAATCGGCGGTGGCGTTGCCGCTACCGGAGGCTCCTCTGGAATCGGCGGTGGCGTTGCCGCTACCGGAGGCTCCTCTGGAATCGGCGGTGGCGTTGCCGCTACCGGTGGCTCCTCTGGAATCGGCGGTGGCGTTGCCGCTACCGGAGGCTCCTCTGGAATCGGCGGGGGCGTTGTCGCTACAGGCTGCTCCTCTGGAATCGGCGGGGGCGTTGTCGCTACAGGCTGCTCCTCTGGAATCGGCGGGGGCGTTGTCGCTACCGGAGGCTCCTCTGCGGGAGTTGGCTCTGGTGGCGGTTCTGGTTTGAACGTCTCAGACGGGGGAGATGCCTTTTCTGGAACAACCGGCTCTGGCTTGGTTTCCTCTACTTTAGGCTCATCAAGCACAACAATTTCAATTGCATCCTCTTCAAATTCAGCAGGTTTGACGAACTTGAGGCTCAACGGCAGCGCGACACCGTGCAGTAAGGTTGAGGCTAACAGACTGATCGCCAGAACTTTTTTGAGAGCTTCTTCTTGTTGTTGTCTTTGCGTCGCCGAAATATTTGAAAAACTCATGCCTTCTCACTCTCCTTTATGGATGGCAACATCCTCGCTGGCTCCCCGACATAACCCGAAACAAGCTACTAACTAAGGGTTGAGCTTGCTATCAATGATGAACTTACCCATCCTATAAGAAGACTGTCACCCTGTTCAAGACTCTTGCAATTAATTTTCATTATTTAATTTTGATATAGCGAGTATAGGCTACCAATCAGCATTTCCTTTGGAGGCGTCTACCTTGCTCTTATGGGCGCTGTCAATGTTCTGATTCTGGCAGGGCAAGGTTCCACAATGCCTTAAATACAATACTTTAGCCCGTAATCTACCAATAAATTTCAATATTCTCAAGCTTTTCAGAGAAAAATTTACATAACAATTAAATATAAATTTATATGTTTTTAATAAGCAAATTTTATTTAAAAGTGGGGATGATGGCTTGACAAACACTGATATTTGTGGAAACCTAGTTGAGAATCTTTTAAATTATTGAAGATTATTGTCAAGTCCTAACGCAAATCTTTAGCAAGCAAGCACTGGGAGAAACATCGGTCGAGATCACAGTAGAAGCATTTTGGGTAAAGACGAAGATAGTCACATACAGGTAATGCGTTTGTGCGATCGCGATCGCGCCTGCGATCGTACTTGAGTGAAACAATTCGCTGCCTCAATCACTTGTGCCGACTTGACGCAGAAACTCTACCAGCCTTCGATCGGGCTAATTGCACCATTAGGAAGCTTGCGATCATTCAACAGAGCTAGCGAGAGTACAAATCAATGGATGCTTTCATTTACATTTTTCGCGCCGCAGGCATTGTTGCTTGGCCGCTATTGGCCTCCTCAATCGCAGCAGTCGCGCTGATCATAGAGCGTCTTGCCTTTTGGTTTAGGGTAAATCGGCGGCAGCGGCGAGTCGTGCGAGAAGTGCTACAGCTTTACAGTCAAAACCCCGATTCCGCCATCAAAAAGTTACAAGTAAACAGCGATTTGCCCCTGGCCCGGATTTTTTTAGAAGCTTTAGAATTAGACTCGCCCAACATCGAAGAATTTCGTTTGGCCCTAGAGAGTGGCGCTCAGGCAGAAATCCCCATCCTAAAGCGATTTAATACAATATTTGACACCATTATCAGCCTTTCCCCACTATTTGGGTTGCTCGGAACAGTTTTGGGGTTAATTACCACCTTTAGTTCTCTCAAACTGGGGAATGCCACGGGCACCAATGCCGCAGGCGTTACTTCTGGGATTAGCGAAGCCCTCGTTTCTACGGCAATAGGGTTAGTTGTGGCAATCTTTACACTCTTATTTGCCAATATGTTTCGCGGGTTTTACTTACAGCAGATTGCTTTTATTCAGGAAGCTGGAGGCCAGTTAGAGCTATTGTACCGTCACCGCTACGAAAAACTACCAAGAGAATCTAATTATGCGCCTACCCGATGAACCTGATAGTATTCCCCAGATTAACATCGTGCCAATGATTGATGTGGTCTTCGCCATATTAACGTTTTTAATTGTTTCCTCTCTGTCTTTATCCAAATCCGAGGGTCTACCCGTAAATTTACCGAAAGCATCAACCTCTCAAGTTCAGGACTCGCCTGCTAAAATTACCGTCACTATCGATGATCAGGGAAAATTAATGGTTGATAAAAAGTTAGTCAACTTAGACCAGATTGAGAGTACGGTGCGACAGGCGATGGGGTCAAATCAGAACTCATTAATTGTGCTGAATGCGGATAAAAGCGTCAATCACGGAAATGTGGTGGAAGTTATGGATCGATTACGCCGAATTAAGGGAGCTAAGTTAGGGATTGCTACCACAAAGTAGAGAGTTCCTATAATTACTAATTTTTAATTTCCCCACACCCTTAAACAGGAATTACCCCGTTAAAATTTCCTAAAAAAGCCTGTAAGCCTGATTAAAAGGTAGTCCTGAATAGTCTGTATGATTCAGAACTTTATTTGATAAAGCAGTTAAAAATTAAAGTCCTTACTGCCAACAAACAGCAAGGACTTTAATTATTTATTCCTGAGTTTTAAGGACGAAAGTCCTGACTAAACAGGTTAAATACTTGCCATCACTTCACGCGCGGCAGCCAAAGTTTGATCGATATCTTCCTCAGTATGAGCCAAAGAAGTAAATCCCGCCTCAAACTGCGAAGGAGCAAGATAAATTCCGTGCTCCAACATTCCCCGGTGAAAGCGGCTGAACTTCGTCAAATCCGACTTCTTCGCATCCTCGTAATTGTGAACCGGGCCAGCCGCAAAAAACAAGCCAAACATCCCGCTAATTTGCCCGCCCCAAACAGCGTGTCCGGCTTCCTTAGCAATTTTTAGCAATCCGTCAGACAGTTTTTTAGTAATCTTATCCAACTGTTCGTAAGTGCCGGGTTTTTGTAGCAATTCCAAAGTCTTAATCCCAGCAGTCATCGCCAAAGGATTTCCCGAAAGCGTACCCGCTTGATACATCGGCCCAGCAGGAGCCACCATCCCCATAATATCCCGCCTTCCCCCGTAAGCTCCCACCGGCAAACCGCCACCGATAACTTTACCCAAAGTAGTCAAATCCGGGGTGACACCGAATCTTTCCTGAGCTCCGCCGTAGGCGATGCGGAAACCGGTCATTACTTCATCAAAAACTAACAAAGCGCCGTTATCTTTAGTAATTTCCCGCAAACCTTCGAGAAAACCTGCATCCGGGGTAATAAAACCGGCATTCCCCACCACTGGTTCGAGAATTACGCCTGCTATCTCGCCGGGATTTTCGGCAAATAAAGCTTTGACTGCTTCTAAGTCATTGTAGGGAGCGTTGAGGGTATTGGCAGTAACGGATTTCGGGACGCCCGGAGAGTCAGGAAGGCCCAGAGTTGCGACGCCGGAACCGGCTTTTACCAAGAACATATCGGCGTGCCCGTGATAGCAGCCTTCAAATTTAATCAGTTTATCGCGTCCGGTGAAAGCTCGCATCAGCCGCAAAACGGCCATACAGGCTTCGGTGCCAGAGTTGACAAATCGCACCATTTCAATGCTGGGAACGGCATCGATAACCATTTCGGCGAGTACGTTTTCCAACAGCGATGGTGCGCCGAAACTCGTACCTTTTTCTAAAGATTCGTGCAAGGCTTTGATGACTTCCGGGTGGGCGTGGCCACAGATGGCTGGGCCCCAAGTGCCTACATAGTCAATGTATTGGTTTTCGTCAACATCCCAAATGTAGGCTCCTTTTACCCTGTCAAAGACGATGGGCTGTCCGCCTACGGATTTGAAGGCGCGCACAGGGGAACTGACGCCACCTGGCATCAACTTCTGGGCGGCAGCGAAAATTTCTTCTGATTTGGTCGTTTTCAAGGTTGTGGAAACCAATGTTTTCTCCTTAGTGAACGTCTGTTGTTGGTAGAATAATTTTATAGCCAGTTCAACATAAAGGTTAGGTCGATTCAAGGAAACTATTCTAGTAGATTTTAGGGTACAAACGAATGAGTAGCAATACTAGCTTGGGTTTTTCGGGCTTTGTCGCACTAGCACGGTGAAGCGAAGCTATCCCGTAGGGAAGCGCCCTAAAATGTAATTTTTTGTAAAATAGTTCTTGACAATTTAGCCATCAGTTGCTCAATCTTCTCTCTTCCTCTCCCTCCTCTGCGTTCTCTGCGGTTAATAAAAAAAAATCTCCGACAGGAAAGCGTTAATCTATCTTACCAAGTTGAAATAAAATTATGTCTACTACTGATTTATCGAGTTTGAGCCGATCGATCCCAATTGAAAAGATTCGTTACGACGATCGCGGTTTAGTGCCTGCGATCGTCCAAGATTATTTGGACGGTACGGTGTTAATGATGGCCTGGATGAATCGGGAGTCGCTGCAAAAAACGCTCTCTACCGGGCAAACTTGGTTCTGGAGTCGTTCTCGTTCTGAATTGTGGCCCAAAGGCGCGACTTCGGGACACATTCAAAATGTCAAAGGGCTGCGTTACGACTGCGATAGTGATGCTTTGCTGGTGACTGTCGAACAAGTCGGAGATATTGCTTGTCACACCGGAGAAAGAAGTTGTTTTCACCAAGTTGATGGGGAAATTTCACCGCCGCCAGGGGATATGTTATCTCAATTATTTGCGGTAATTTGCGATCGCCGCGATCATCCTAACGAAAGTTCTTATACTTGCAAGTTGTTCGAGGGCGGCGACAACAAGATTCTCAAGAAAATTGGCGAAGAGTCGGCGGAAGTTGTGATGGCTTGCAAAGATGACGACAAAGAGGGGATTGCTGGAGAAGTTGCGGATTTATTTTATCACGCTTTGGTTGCTTTGGCTCACCATCAAGTTGATTTAAGAGAAGTTTACCGCAAATTGGGCGATCGACGAAAATAATCGGTAATTGGGCATTGGGCATTGGGCATTGGGCATTGGGCATTGGGCATTGGGCATTGGGCATTGGGCATTGGGCATTGGGCATTGGTAGCAGCAACAAATGACTAATAACTAATGACTAATGACTAATGACTAATGACTGCTATTTTTCAACATTCGATCGAGCTTTTGCAAAATAAAAATAGCCGGGCCAACACTCAAAGCCAAACCCAACCAAAAATTATCTGCCGCCCATTTACCTCTATCCAAAGCCAAACCGCCCAGCGGCGGCCCGATTAAATAGCCGATCGCCCAACACTGAGAATTAACCGCCAAATACACGCCCCGCAAAGACTCCGGCGCTAAATCCACCACCAAAGCAGAAGCAAAAGGCGTATAAGCAACAGTCGCCATCGACAAAAAGCTCAAGCCTAAAACAGCTAAAAATAGATTGCCAGTTGCAGCCATTCCCGTCAAGCCGATCGCAATAAATCCCATTCCCCATAGCAGCGCAGAAATCATCAAAGCTTTTGGATGGGAAAACCGCCTCAAAGCTTTAACAACCGGCAGTTGCAAAGCCACAGTTAAAAACGTGCTAAAAGCAAACAAAACGGTAATTGTACCTGTTGAGAAGCCTTTTCCCGATGTCCCCACCGCGACAAACTTGCTAAAGTACAGCGGCATTGTGGTTTGGATTTGGGAAATATATAATGTGAACAGGGTATTTACTAAAGCATAAACTACAAGACTGCGATCGCTCAGCGCCACCATCCAGCCATTTTCCCGATTTTTTTTGCCTCTATCCGCTGAATTAACTGGTTTGTAGGTTTCGGCGATCGCGATCGCAACTACCGCAAATAGCACTAAAAACGAGATACCATCAATAATAAAGAGCGATCGATAATTCCCCGTTATAGAAATCAACAAACCACCCAAAATAATCCCAACTTGCAAACCCAAATTATCAGCCAGTCGCGTCAAAGCAAAAGCTTCCTGTCGCTGTTCGCCCTCCGTTAAATCCGCCACCATCGTCTCGGTTGGAGGCCAATACAAACCCACGCCAAAACCCATCAGTAAATTGCCCGCAATTAAGCCGGGGAAATCATTAGTCCCTGCCAGTATAAAAGAAGCGGCAGCCGAAATAATTGTCGCCAGCAATAAAGTTCGCCGCCTTCCCCAAAATTTGGAATCGCAAAAAGAACCGCCCAAAATTCTGCCGAATATTCCCGAAACTGAACCGCTACCCAAACCAATCCCAACAGCAGTAGCAGATAAACCGACGTGATCGACAAAAAATATCGGCGCGTAAAATAAAGTAAAACCGGTGCCGCTTTGGGAGAGGAATCTGGCGACGGCAAGAATCCAGACTTGAGGGGGGAGACGGGGCAACCAAGAGGATAATTGAAATTTAGGCATATACACTTAAATTAGGAGTTATTTCTGGACGCAGAAACCTGGTTTTTTATAAAAAATACGTTACGGTGTTTAATTCAGGATCAAAACCAGATGTCTTTGGTCGCAGTGCATAAGTCCTGTGAGTAATTATTAATTTATTCCGTAGTTTTCCCGAATTAGTATTAGTTAACGCAGGTGATGGCAAACATAAGTGAGCTTAACAATTCTTCAGCGTCTGTTACACAAAAGTTACCATTAATTTAAAAATACTTAACACGATTTTAGATAAAAGTTAGTTAAACTCTAGAAAAGGCAGAAGAAAATTTTAGAGGGTCTAATTATATGACAGCTATTACAACATCAAGAGTGGAATCAATCAAACCGCGCTGGCAAGCAATTGTCATGGTAGCCCTAATTTTCTGGCTCAGCGTTAGCCTGGTTTTGGATCTAGTCATTATGCCCAGTCTCTACGTATCTGGCATGATGACATCTCCCGAGTTTACAACGGCCGGAAATTTAATGTTCTGGGGATTCAACCGCGTTGAGTTAATCTGTTCGGGCCTGGTGACAACGGGTTTGATGGTTTTGAGCAATTTAGTCGGTGACTTCGGCAAGCGCAGCCGCACAGCAATTTTATTATCATTGGTACTTCTGGCGATCGCCCTGATTGACACCTACGCCCTGACACCCCAAATGAGCGCCTTGGGAATGCAGCTAAATCTGTTCGATTCCGCAGCAGAAGTGCCCGCCGGCATGAATCTACTGCACCAAGGCTATTTTGGCTTGGAAGCGCTGAAGTTGGCTGTCGCCGGTACGCTGCTGGGCTGGTGCTACCAAAACCAAGTTTAATCGACACAAGACTCAGAGGTTGAGTTGAGAAAAATTCAAAAATTAGCAGCGGGCGTGAATTCATGCCCGCTGCTAATTTTTTTTAAATTTTAGCGATCGTAAACACCGGATTTGATATTCATCGGCGTTAATCTGTGTTTATCTGCCCTCATCTGCGGTTAAAAAAAGAGAATTTCTTGGGCCGCAGATAACAATGGATTGACGCTGATTCACGCAGATGGAAAGAATAGAGAGATGAATAATCTGCGATGCTAACAGATTTGATATAACTATACTGTCAAGTTTCCTGAACCCGCGCAAAAACGGATACTTGCGAACAACTCCTCCCGTGGAGAACTCAACATTTTAGACTCTGGTTCAAACTCCCAGATTCATCTGTGAAGTAAATCTAAAATCTAAAATCTAAAATCTAAAATCGACCGACGCCACGCCCTACTCGGATGCTTCCGGTAAATCTGCTTTTGGCCACAGCAGGCGCAAGCCCATCACCGCAAATCCGATCGCCGCGAGTCCCTTTACCAACCGTTCGGGCAACACCTCTGCCGTGCTGAAGCCAATGGCCACGCCGATTAAACTCGCCAGCAGCAGCGCCGACGCCGTACCGAAAAATACAGCCCGCGGCGAGTTACAACTGCTGCCCAGGGCGATCGCAGCTAATTGACTTTTGTCTCCCAATTCTGACAAAAACACTGTAATAAAACTGATGCCCAAAAGTTGCCAGTCCATGTTTTTTTAGTTCTTAGTTAGCTATTGTAGAAATCTAGGACTTACCGACAAGGCAGACAATTAACCCAGCACTTCCCACAGCAGAACCGCCGAAATCGTCAGTAAAATCACTCCGGCTGCTCTCTCCAAAGTTCTCGGAGCAATCCGACTAGCCAGCCACCTTCCCAGCAACACCCCCAGCAAACTGGTTGCTATCAAAGCCGAACCCGCACCCACAAACACGATCCAAGGATTTCGAGATTCAGCCGTCATCAGCAAAATCGCGAGCTGAGTTTTGTCTCCAATTTCAGCTAAAAAAATAGTTGCAAAAGTCGAAGCAAAAATTGCCCAGTGCTTGGGCTTCAGTTTCTTTTGTTCCTGACAAATATCGGGATTGATAGTCCCTGAGAGTTCAGCGGGCTCCGGGGTTAAAGCAGCACAAATCTCAGTAACCTCTTTTATTTGTAGTTGTACCTGTTGTGGCAAATCATAATTGAGGTTTACTGAGTCAGAAGCAGACAAGCTTGGCGGAACAGAATCAAGTTTCACGGGCAATGAGTGCTAAACGCTATTTATTTTTGACTTGTACTTTTGATTCTAACTTTCTCGGTGCCTGCTTTTACCAAACCAGGGTCATCTTTTTCCCAGGATATTTAAGCAACTCATTCCTGGAACCACTCACCGCGCCCAAAAAGGGATACAAGCCCCCAGATTTATCTGTCTAGTCAATCTAAAATCTCAAATCTCAAATCTAAAATTGACTGACTGACTTGCTTCATGTGCCGTAAGTTCGATCGCCCGCATCTCCCAAACCAGGTACAATAAAGCCCTGTTCGTTGACTATTTCGTCGATCGTTGCGGTGTAAATCATCAAACTCGGGTACTCTGCACTCAGCCTCTTCAAAGCCGGAGGAGCAGCCACCACAGAGATAATCCGAATCAAGCTCGGATCAATTCCCCGTGCAGTCAATTCCTGCATAGTCGCTATAATCGTCCCGCCAGTCGCCAGCATCGGCTCACTAATTATCACCCGCGTTTGCGGGTTAAACTGCGCCGGCAATTTGTTCAAATAACAAGTCGGTTGCAGCGTCTCCTCATTTCTTGCCATGCCGAGGTGGTAAACCGACGCCAGCGGCACAACCGTCTGAATTCCGTCGAGCAGTGCCAAACCTGCCCGCAAAATCGGTACCACAACTAACGGAGCTTCCGGGTTGATAAAAGTTGCCGGACATTCCCCCAAAGGAGTCTGCACCGTTGTTTCCACTGTCGGCAGCCATTCTCGAATCGCCTCGTAAGCCAGCCACCTTCCCAATTCTGTCATTGCAGAACGAAAAAGTACCGATGGGGTAGCGGCGTCGCGGGCAACAGCCAGCCAGTGTTTAATTAACGGATGCGGGGGAACGTAAACGCGCAGTTGCAGGGACATTAGGAAATTGGGGAGATTGCTAGGTTTGAGGGATTTTATGCGGTGCGATCGATCTTCTTCGAGGGCTTCGACAACCGGCGATCGATCGATCGATCGCTCTGTGCAACTTATCACATCCTTGAGGGCGCATACAAGCCAGAGATTGAGTTAGAACCCATTCGCCGATCGACCTCCATCAGCTTATTGAAATATTTTTCTAATAGTATTGACATTAATTAGCAACAAGGATATAGTGATTTTTAGTGTTCTCCTCTCAAAGGATCGGCAGACGGGGGCAGTCGGCAATGGTAGACTGTTCCCGCATTTTTTTTTGGAAGCAGGGGCATCGGGCATCGGGCATCGGGCATCGGGCATCGGGCATCGGGCATCGGGCATCGGGCATTGGGCATTGCCGAACTTCGGTCTTCCTGACATCCGTTACATCCGCTACATAATCCGTTGCCGAACTTCTTCCTTCTGGAGCGATCGACTGTAATATATAGAAATTATTAAGATTTTTAAGCGAATGTCAGCTCCTACCCAATCCCAGTTATTTGCTCCCAACTCTCGCCCTATACAGCAAGAGTTTGATGTGATTGTCATCGGTTCCGGCATTGGCGGACTCGTGACAGCCACCCAGCTAGCCGCTAAGAAAGCCAAAGTTTTAGTGCTCGAAAGCTATACAATTCCGGGGGGTAGTGCTGGATATTTTGATCGAGAAGGCTACAGATTCGATGTCGGCGCCTCCATGATTTTTGGTTTCGGACAGCGTGGCACAACCAACCTCCTCACCCGCGCCCTGAAAGCAGTCAACGTCACCTTAGAAACGATTCCCGACCCCGTACAGCTTCACTATCACTTACCCAGCGGCTTGGAACTTGAAGTTCCCCAGGCTTATGAGAAATACTTGCAAGAATTAACTGACAGGTTCCCTCACGAACGCGAAGGAATCCACAAATTTTACGGCGAATGCTGGAACGTCTTCAACTGCCTCAACGGCATGGAATTGCTATCTCTAGAAGAACCCGGATATCTGGTTCGAGTCTTTTTTCAGAATCCTTTAGCCTGTTTGGGATTAGTAAAATATCTGCCTCAAAATACTGGCGACATTGCGCGACGCTACATCAAAGACCCTACTTTACTGAAATTTATCGACATGGAATGCTACTACTGGTCTGTAGTGCCCGCAGACTTGACGCCGATGATTAACGCCGGAATGGTATTTTCCGACAGACATTACGGTGGCATCAATTATCCCAAAGGCGGAGTCGGTCAAATCGCCCAAAAATTAGTCGAAGGATTAGAAAAATGCGGCGGGCAAATTCAATACAAAGCTAAGGCGAAAAAAATTATTACAGAAAACGGCCGCGCTGTCGGAGTCGAGCTAGCAACCGGCGAAGTTTACCGGGCAAAGCGGATAGTTTCTAACGCCACGCGCTGGGACACTTTTGAGAAATTGCTGTCGGCCGAAGAGATGCCCGCTAGCGAGAAGAAATGGCAGCAGCGCTATCAAAAAGCCCCGAGTTTCTTGAGTTTGCATTTGGGAGTGGAAGCAAGCGTAATCCCTGCGGGTAGTGCCTGCCACCATATTTTATTAGAAGATTGGAACCAAATGGAAGCGCCGGAGGGAACTGTTTTGGTGTCAATTCCGACGGTGCTAGACCCGGATTTAGCTCCCGCAGGATATCACATCGTTCACGCTTTTACTTCGAGTTGGATGGAAGAGTGGGAAGGATTTTCGCAGCAGGAATACGAGGAGAAAAAGGAAGAGGCCGCAGGAAGAATTATTGAAAGATTAGAAAAGATTTTTCCCGGTTTAGATGCCGGTTTGGATTATATGGAAGTTGGGACGGCGCGTTCTCACCGCCGCTTTTTGGGGCGCGAAGACGGAACTTACGGGCCGATTCCGCGACAGAAGCTAATGGGTTTGCTGGGGATGCCGTTTAATCGAACTTCTATGCCTGGTTTGTATTGTGTGGGCGACAGTACGTTTCCCGGACAGGGTTTAAATGCGGTGGCGTTTTCTGGGTTTGCTTGCGCGCACCGAATTGCTGTTGATTTGGGTTTTTAGTGGTAATGGTAGGGTTCGTCAGATTGTTCGCTTGGAATACAACATAAAATGTGAGGCTCCGGCGCAGCCTACAAAAAGACTAAAAACCCGGTTTCTGGGGAGAAACCGGGTTTTTAAACTTCAAGTTGGTGTTTTCCATTCTTTTAGCGAGTTTACTGGTCGTAGCTGCCACCGACGCCGATTTGGGTATTGTAGATTTTGGCATTAGTGATGGTCATATCTTGCATTGATGCGCCGGATACGTCAGCAGTGTTGATGATAGCCGCCGTCAGATTTGCCCGATCGAGGTCTGCGTCATTTAAACTGGCATTAGTCAGAAAAACTGCGGTTAAGTTAGCACCCGTCAAGTTAGCACCCGTCAAGTCCGCGCCTTCGAGGTTGGCACTAGATAGGTTTGCACCTCGTAAATCTGCTTCTCTCAAATCAGCACCAATTAAATGAGCTCCCGTTAAATCTGCTCCCGACAAGTCGCACTTAAAACAGTGCCTGGTTGACAATAACTGTTCGACATGAACGGGATTTTCAGCACGAGCCGGGCCTGCCAACAGTAGGGGAGTAATTAAAAAAGTAGCGGCTAATAGATTGCGTTTCATAATCCCTTTTCCTCACAGACTCTATATTCAAGTTCTTGTCTTGATATCTACAATCGTACCATGGTTGTTTTCGCAAGTTGCGATCTAATTCACACATTGGCTGTGATATCGATTCCCCTCAACAACGCATACATGGTTTCGACCAGCTCACAAAACATAATTTCGCAAAACTTAACACTGCCGAACTTAATTCAGTGCCTTTTTGTAGTAACCTTTTCTAGGTTAGCCCGGATAGGCAACAGATGCGTCTTTCTGAAGATGGAGATGATTCGCAATGCTATGGATGATTTTAGCTGCGATCTTATCGCAAAAAGTTCACAATAAATCCCTTGTTTTTAATAAAAGTGTCACGAGACAGAAAATTTAATTTAAAATAAAGATAAGCTTATAACTTTATAGGTAGAGGAAAAGCAGTCACAGGCCTGATCCCCAGCCCAAGCTCGGCTGCATTTTTAACAATAAATTTTAATTAGGTCTCAGCAGCGCCGTAAAAATCCACCTAGTGCTTGGAAATCAGCACTTTTTTGGAATGTCGCAGAGTCCACGCGATCGCAAAACTCAATTAAATATGCTCAAAAACGATTCATCCAAGTATCTGCCAACCTTAGCTCAAGTAATAGACCGCTACCCCTTGACAGTTGCGCCCGATACCCCACTAGCAGAAGTAATTACCCTGATGGGCCAACGGCGCCCAAGTTGCTCTCTAAACGCAGACATTCCACCAACCGATATCTATCAGCCACTAACAGAAATCGCAAATCCCCCCACCTCAAGTGCATTCAGAGACGCGACAGGTATCTGCGTCTTTGTCGTGGAAAAATCACTCTTAAAATTATCCTCGCACTCTGCTCCACATTCTCAATTGCAAGGAATCTTCACCGAAAGGGATCTTGTCGATTTGATTGCCTCGGGCAAAAACTTAAAAGGTGTCACCATCGCACAAGTGATGAGGCAGCCTGCCGCAACTCTGACAAAATCCGAGACTCAAGACATTTTCAGCGCCCTAATTCTGCTGGGGCAACGAAGAATTAAGCACTTGCCAATATTGGACACTGAAGGTCAACTCTTAGGAGTAATTACCCCGGAAAGCATTCGCCAAGCCATGCTGAAACCGGCAAATATCTTAAAAATGCGCCGCGTGAAAGAAGTAATGACTGCACAAGTCATTCAAGCACCTCGCTCCGCGTCAGTTAGGAGTTTAGCTGAGTTGATGGCGCAGCACCGCGTTAGCTGCGTAGTAATTACCGAATCAACAGAATTATCGATGGATTTACCGTTCCCCATTCCAGTAGGTATAGTTACAGAACGGGATATTGTAGAATTTCAAGCTTTAGATATAGATTTGTCGCAAACGATCGCCCAAACTGTGATGAGTACCCCCTTATTTAGCCTCAAGCAAGAAGACTCGCTGTGGGTAGCTCATCAGGAAATGCACCAGCGTTTAGTCCGCAGGTTGGTAGTAACGGGGGAACAGGGAGAACTCCTGGGAATAGTTACTCAAACCAACATACTGCGTGTACTTGACCCGATGGAAATGTCCGGGGCGATCGATGTTCTACACGATTCAGTGGCAGAAAGGACTAGGGAATTGGAAAAAGCGATCGCATCCCTCAGCTTGACTAACGCCAGACTAGAAAGCGAAATTGCTACCCGCGTTAGGGCCGAGGCTAGACTTCACCTTTTAGAATCTGCTGTAGTGAACGCTAACGACGCAATCGTGATTATGGATGCGGGAGACAGCGATATCTCCGACCCCACCATCATCTATGCCAACGAAGCTTTTACCCAAATGACGGGCTACCTACCCGAAGAAATCATCGGACAAACCCCCAGTTGCTTGCGCGGCCCAGAAAGCGACCCCACCCAAGTCGCTAAAATTCGCCGTACTTTCTCTCGCCAAGAACCCCTACGCCTAGAATTGATTAACTACCGCAAAGACGGTTCAACTTATTGGGTGGAACTCAACAGCGTACCCATTGCCGACATATCCGGGAACGTTACCCACTGGGTGTCGGTGCAGCGCGATATTAGTGATCGCAAGCGCATGGAACAAGCACTTTTTAAAGAAAAAGAACTCGCTCAGGTAACACTACAATCGATCGGTGATGCCGTAATCACTACTGACGCCGACGGCTGCATTTCCACCCTGAATCCAGTTGCCGAAATACTCACGGGTTGGTCTACATTGGAAGCTAAAGGTTTACCCCTCGCCAAAGTGCTGAGAATAGTTGACGAAACTACCAGGCTGCCGATCGAAAATATCGCCGAAATCGCTTTGTGCGAAGGTCGGATTGTTGACCAAGGGCGCAACAATTTGCTGATTGCCCACAACAACACTGAATTTGCGATCGACCACTGCGTCGCCCCCATCCACGCTAGCAGCGGCGAAATTGTCGGGGCCGTCGTTGTGTTCCGAGATGTCACCCAAGTGCGAACTCAAGCGCGGCAACTCACCTGGCAGGCAACTCATGACCCCCTGACGCAATTAGTCAACCGCCGGGAATTTGAATACCAGCTAGAGCACGCCCTACACGGCGCTCAAGGTTACGGGCAAGAACACGTGATGCTTTACCTGGATCTCGATCGCTTCAAAATAGTTAATGACACCTGCGGTCATGCTGCTGGGGACGAACTGCTGCGCCAAGTCAGCCAGCTATTTAAAAGCAATATCCGCAAAACCGATATGTTGGCACGTCTGGGTGGCGATGAATTTGCCGTACTCCTGTACCATTGTCCCGTCGAACGAGGATTGAATGTGGCTGAAACGCTGCTGCAAAGCATTCAGGGATTCCGCTTTGCGTGGCAGGACAAGACTTTTTCGATCGGCGTCAGTATTGGTTTGGTAGCAATCCATCCCAAAGCAGCCTCGACATCTACGATTTTAAGCGCGGCCGATATGGCCTGCTACGCTGCTAAAAATAAAGGTCGCAACCGGGTACAGGTTTATCAAGCCGGCGATCAAGAATTAATCAAACAGCACGGCGAAACCGAGTGGGTGGTGCAAATTCATCAAGCTTTAGAAGAGAATCGCTTTTGCTTGTACTCTCAGCCGATCGTACCTTTGCTCAATTCTCCAACCACCGGAACCCACTGCGAAATCCTCCTGCGCCTCCAGTGGGAAACTGGTGAGTTGGTGTCGCCGATGGCGTTTATTCCGGCTGCAGAACGCTACAATTTGATGCACGCGATCGACCGCTGGGTAATTCGTACTTTATTTAGCAATTTATCTAAATTTTTCACGGCAAATTTATTAGTCCAAAACCCCGGGGTAGACAGCGAGAAAATAGTTACCTTCCCTGCTTGCTCTCTTTTGTCTGATCTGCCATCGTCATTTGGCAAATATCCCAACCTTTATTCAATTAACCTTTCTGGGGACAGCCTCAACGAAGAAAAGTTTATCGAGTTTATTCAGGAACAGTTTTCCATCCATCAAATACCGCCGCAAATAATTTGTTTTGAAATTACCGAAACCGTGGCGATCGGTAATCTCAGCAAGGCTGCCAGCTTGATTTGGCAACTCAAGGAACTAGGCTGCCAGTTTGCCTTGGACGACTTCGGCAGCGGGATGTCTTCCTTTGCTTACCTCAAAAGCTTGCCGGTTGATTATCTCAAAATAGACGGCAATTTTATTAAGAATATTGTCGATAATCCTATTGATATCGCAATGGTGGAAGCTATTACCAAAATCGCTCACGTCATGGGAATTAAAACTATTGCCGAGTATGTTGAAAATCAAACAATTATGGATAAACTCAATGAACTTGGGGTAGATTACGCTCAAGGTTATCATTTGGGCAAGCCTCAACCTTGTAACTTCACCTCTCCTATTTTAGAGGAAGTTTTGGGGGAGTTTCCTGTTAATTCTTTGGCTTTTGAGGGTAAGCTGGCTTGTTGAAGAAGGATGTTGGGCAAGGAGCAAGCAATGGGATTTAACGGATTTAAGGGAGGGATGTTGAGGGAACAAGGAAAAGGGAGATGTTAAGTTGTGATCTCAATTCCCCATTCCCCCTTTTCCATTACCCATTACCTTCTACAATTGTTTCCGCTGCTTCAATGTACTGACTGTCTAACAGAAAAGCACCTTTGTCAAAGCGAATTCCCCAATAATTGCCGGGACGCCGATCGATCACAACGCCTTCGGCGCCGATCGCAATTAAATTCGCAGGCCGCAGCATTGGCATCGGTTCGGCAGTTTTGACGTAAGGTGGCATTGCCACAACTCGGACTTTTTGACCGATTGTAAATTCTTTTTCCATAAGTTTTATTGCCTAAAAAAACACGGCGATAAAGGAATTTTAACAAAGAATGTTTTTGTTTGATTGATTAGGGAAGATAATAAAATGGAGAACTATGAAGCGTAATTAAGGGAATTATCGGCAAAATTATTGATATTTTAGGGTACCATCTTCGTTATATTCAAGTTCATAATATTTTCCCCCTAACCCTAAGTCATGAATACATCGTTGGTAGTTTTTGGCTCCCATATCGAAAGGGTTAGTTCTGTTCAATCTTGCCCATTCAGCTATATTTAGCTGGTTAGTTACCCCTGAAGCATCGGCTACGGTTTGGACAATCCAATCAAACATTTTTTTTCCTCTAAGCTGTCTCTCACTCTACCTCTCTATATTAGCTATATATTCACCTATAGGCAATCAAACATTTTTTTCCTCTAAGCTGTATCTCACCCCGAACTCGGACGATCGCCCGTAACACCCATGACCGATCGCGCTACAATTGTCAATCGGGATGAAAATGGCTGATTAGGAAAGTAGAGGAGTAGGTGTTATGGCTACAAGTCGTCGCATTGAGCGTGTAGCTTCAATGATTAAACGGGAAGTCAGCCTGATGTTGCTGAATGGAATCAAGGACGACCGGGTAGGTGCCGGTATGGTTAGCGTTACCGACGTAATTGTTTCTGGAGACCTTCAGCATACAAAAATTTTTGTCAGCATCTACGGTACTGATGAGGCGAAGGCTGAAACTATGGAAGGTTTGAAATCTGCTACTAGCTACGTCCGCAACCAGTTGGGCCAACGATTGCAACTGCGCCGGACGCCGGAGGTGATTTTTCTGGAAGACCGTTCTTTGGAACGGGGCGATAAAATGTTGATACTGCTGAATCAGCTTTCTGCCGATCGCAAACCGGGTATGTTTGATGACGAAGAATTGGCCGATGGCAATGAAAATGATGATGATGATTTAGAAGCAGACGAGGATTAGGTCTGAAGGTAGTCAACAGCCCAAAGTCAACAGTCAACAGTCAACAGTCAACAAACAATTCCTAATTTCCCATGATTGACAATCTTTCCTTGCCCGAACTGGTAGCCCAGATGTTCGTGGTGCGCGCTTCTGGCTGCTTGTTCGACCACCAAATTCGCTATCCCGAATGGGAACCAACTGCTAGCAAACTCCGCTATTATCTGGAAAAGTTGGGCGTCGGCGGTGTGATTTTGGTCGGGGGAAGTGCTGCGGAGTTGGCAGTTCGATCGCACCAATTGCAGTCTTGGGCAAAGTTTCCGCTACTGCTGGCGGCTGATATTGAGGAAGGTGTCGGCCAGCGGTTCGCGGGGGCGACTTGGTTCGGGCCGCCGATGGCGATTGCTGAAATTGCGCGGCACGATGCAGGTAAAGCTGATCGATATGCTGAACAAATGGGCGCTGTCACTGCGATCGAAGCTAGGGCGATCGGTCTAAATTGGATTCTCGCACCAGTGGTTGATGTTAACAACAATCCCGACAATCCTGTGATTAACGTCCGCGCTTTTGGCGAGACACCGGAAATTGTCGGGAAGTTAGCCGCTGCTTTTATTCGCGGCGCAGGTGAGCACCCGGTTTTGACTACAGCTAAGCATTTTCCCGGCCACGGAGACACGGCGGTTGATTCTCACTTGGAATTGCCGGTTTTGCCGCATTCGCCAGCGAGATTGGCCGAGGTTGAGTTGCCTTCGTTTGTTGAGGCGATCGCTGCTGGGGTCGATGCTGTGATGAGTGCTCACTTGCTGATTCCGACTTGGGATGCCGAGTTTCCTGCTACTCTTTCTCGCAAAATTTTGATCGGGAAGCTGCGAGAAGAGTTGGGATTTGAAGGTTTGATTGTGACGGATGCTTTGGTGATGGGTGCGATCGCCAATAAGTACGGCGCTAATGAAGCTGCTGTTTTGGCTGCTGAGGCTGGTGCTGATGTTTTGCTGATGCCACTTGACCCGGAAGGGGCGATTCTCGCGGTCTGCGAAGCTGTCACTCAAGGGCGGATTTCAATATCACAAATTAAGGAATCTGTCAAGCGCATTTGGAAAGCGAAAATAAAGGTGGGTATGTTGATTTCTGACCCCCCCCAACCCCCCCTTGCTAAGGGGGGGAGCAAGAATTTACAATCCCTGGAGTCGATCGACTTAAGTTTGCTGGCAAACCCACAGGCAAGGGCAACTGCTGCCGATATTTTGCGAGATTCTTTGAAATTTGGTGGCAATCTACCTTTGCAGGTTGCAAAACCCCCAGAAAACCAGCTTTTGCGGAATTTGATTGTTGTAGATGATGTTTTGGGGTGCGAGTTTTTGGGAAACCACACTCCTGCCATCGCCCTTCCGGAACAGTTTGGTTACGAATTGCAACTGATTGACGATCGCACAGGTGCGATCGCTGATAATACAGGTGCAGAGCATTTTTCTCCGACACTGCTGCAAATTTTCATTCGTGGCAATTGCTTCCGAGGCAGTGCAGGTTTGACCGAAGCAGCTCAAGATTGGTTTAAGAAATTATTAAAGACGGGAGAACTGCAAGCTGTGTTAATTTACGGCAGTCCCTACGTTTTAGAGCAATTTTTGCCACACTTGCCTCCGAGTATTCCTTATGTATTTTGTTATGGGCAAATGCCGGCAGCGCAATCTCTCGTTCTAGAAGTGCTATTCGGCATTGACGGGACTGGTAATGCTTGAGTTGCCGGACTCCTAAATCTTTCCTTTGCTGTTTCCGTCAGGACTTAAATTCATCAACCCGGTTTCTCGCAACAAATGTTGCCTTTGGTGGCAAAGCATCCAGAAACCGGGAATCCGATGCGGGTTCCTAAGTTCTGAATTGAACTTTCCAGCAGATCCGCTTCCTAGTCAGGAAAATGTGCTGTTTATCAATATCCTAAGACAGATCCCATCACTTACTAATGATTCGTATAATTTATTTTTATTTACGGCAGTGAATTGTATAGCTGTATACGGACAAAATTTAACTTACATATTCGTAAGTTTGGACTATATTATTACCAGGGCCATAAAATTTTTTAGTAAAACATTGAGGGCGCATTATGATTCACTCCACTATTCCCCAAATCCAATACTCTTTAGATGTGATCCAAGATGAAGCGCGTCACCTTGTCCACGAGGGCGTACTGAGCCGCCAACAGCCTATATACACGCTTTGCCAATTCATTCCGCCTCGGGAATGGGCCTGTGTAGAGTGCGAATTAGAAAAATGTGACTTCTTGCTGCGCGATCGCATTGCCGACCTGATAGGTTCTGAAAAATGGGACAATGACTAAATTTTGGTTCTCTTAAATTAAGTTGGCAAGTAAACTCCGGCTGTGTTAAAGACTCTTGATTCTTTAATACTGGGAATTTTCAGCGCGCAAATTTTCCAACTCGGCCCTCAGCGCTGCCATCTGTGCAGTTAATTCTTGAATCTCTAGCTTTACGTTAGGCTGTACAACCGAATCGGGAGGAGCATCAGTCGCTGCATCTGATTGCTTGGGCGAGACAGATTCACTGTCTGCATTCTCCCGATCGCCCGGTTGAGAGAAAATAGTATCTACAAAATTCCGGGCTTCTCGCTCTGTCATTTCTCCTTTTTCCAGCAGCTCATCGGCTAGCTGGCCAAAATCTGACTTCAGTTTGTCAAGATTTTCTTCTCGCTTCAGAGGATCTTGCAATGTCTCAATTAAAAAGGAAGTTGCACCTAAAGTTAGGTGAAATCCTGTTTGCAGCATTTGAGGCAGGTTGTCGGGATTCATCTAAAAATGCCGCTAGAACGTTTTTCTGAGTTTTTGGTTCGCTAGTTGCTCCCAAGTCGGGGCGTAAAGCCGCTTCTTAGCGGGAAGATGCTGGCGTTGTGGGTCGCGATCGCCCCGATTCAGGAAATATCAGCTTTTGGGGGGACGTTTTCCCGTTGTGCCAATACTAATCGTACCATTACTGCGTAAATTAATAAATGTCAAGTGTAAACTTTTGTAACTACGAATCGAGACTTTCCAACAGGAAGGCTCAGTCTATTTTAGATTTTAGATTTTAGATTGAACAGGACTTAGGCACTGCGACTAAAAAACCCGGTGGCTGATTACCCGTGCGTAAATCCTGTTCAAGCCCATTAAGGATACAGCGCCTCACCGGTGGAGGGGTCAAATATAAATATTCGATCGAAGTCAAGCTGTACCGTCAGCCGATCGCCCGATCGCAAGCGAACACTCGCAGGTACTTGCAACTGTACAGTAGTTTCAGTGCTCACCGAAGGCAAACTCGCCCTAATTAAAGTTTCTCGCCCCAGAGGTTCCACTACTTTTACCTCTACATCGAGGGGGACTTTTTCTAAAGCCCAAACATCGGTTTTCAAATCATCATCTTCTACTGTTTGTGGCGTAAAGATTTCTATATTTTCTGGACGGATGCCCAAATCAAACCCTTGTCCTTCTCTCGCCTGCAATTTTTTCTGAATCGAGGGCGGACAGACTAAAGCTTGATCTCCTATTTGAAAGGATTCGTTAGTATAAATGGCCGGCAAAATGTTCATGGCGGGATTGCCTAAAAATGTGGCAACCATGCGGTTAGCTGGTTTCGCATAAATGCTTTGCGGGTCTCCAATTTGTTGAATTTTTCCCCCATTTAAGACTACAATCTTATCAGCTAAAGTCATCGCTTCCACTTGGTCGTGGGTGACGTAAACGGTAGTAATTCCCAGCCGTTGATGCAGTTGTTTGAGTTCTGCTCTAGTGTCATCTCGCAGTTGAGCATCGAGGTTAGAAAGCGGTTCATCTAAAAGAAATACTTTCGGTTCGCGGGCGATCGCCCTTCCGAGTGCTACACGCTGCTGCTGACCCCCTGATAGCTGTTTGGGCTTACGCTTGAGAAGGTGGTCGATCGAGAGCGATCGGGCTACTGTTTCGACTCGTTCTTGAATTTTAGTCGGGTCAACATTCCGCATCCGCAATCCAAATGCCAAGTTTTCTGCGACAGTCATGTGCGGATAAAGCGCGTAATTTTGAAACACCATTGCTACATCCCGCTGTCTCGCCGGAATGTTGTTAACTAAATTATCTCCGATGTAAAGATTGCCGGAAGTGGCGGTTTCTAAACCTGCAATTGTCCGCATAATTGTCGATTTCCCGCAGCCGGAGGGCCCGACTAATACCCAAAATTCCCCGTCCGGGATTTTGAAGCTGATGTTTTCGATCGCGGTGACGTTTTGGTAGCGTCGGGTAATATTTTCTAAGCGAACATTTGCCATTTTTTAAGTGTAATTGGTAATTGATAATTAGTGCTTTTTACCTTCAGCCTTCAGGGTTCAGAAAACTGTTCTAATTCTAAAACTGTGCGGTCTAATTCTTCAACTATAGGCGTTAACTCAGCTTGGCGGAATGCTTCTACTAAAGAACGATAATACCAGAGAGAACCGTCTTTGCCACCTTTGAAGCGTTCCCAAACAGTATCTCCTAATTGACGGGAATCTTTCAGGATAGATCGAGCATTATAAAGTTTATCAGCAGCCGAGACTAATCTGACCGAGGCAGAAGCTGTAGAAATGCGATCGATATAAGCTTGTTTTCGCTGTCGCCAAGGGGGTTTCGGCGTCTCGTCACTGTCTGTACAGCCGTCTACAATAGCTGTGACAGTATCCCCAAAGCGGCGGCGGATGGCTTCGCGGGTGGTGGCGCCGCCTTGATCTTCGATCGCATCATGAAGCAAAGCTGCGATCGCCTCATCTTCATTTGCCCCATATTCTAAAGCTATACTAGCAGTGCCCAACAAATGGGCAATGTAGGGAACGCCGGAACCTTTGCGAACTTGGGTAGCGTGCAATTCGGCAGCATAGGTGAGGGCTTCAGAAAAACGGTTTGAGAGAATCATGAAAGTCACCTTTCTGAATTGCTATGATATATAAATTGTCGGGCTAAGTTGAAAAGACAAAATCTACCAAGTTCCATAAGATCATAAAGATGCGATCGAGAGCGATCGCTTGTACAATTATAATCGTTAAACAGAGCTTGCAAGCATGACAGCTACTATAACTATACCCAACGATGCAGACCAAAACTCAGAGCCAGAATTACATCCAAAATTAGAAAACACACCCGAAATTTACCCAGAATCTCAGCCCAAAAAAGTCATATCTCTCGAAGAGTTCTTAGTCAAGCCTCCTGATAGAAGGGAATGGGTTGACGGCAACTTATTGGAGAAAACAGGAATGACATTCAAGCACGGTCTCGCTCAATCTAAATTATCTACATCCTGGAGAAATTACAAAAATTCCAGCGGACAGGGAGGAGAAGTTCTTACAGAAGTCCTTTGCCGCACTAGCAAGCAGGGTCGCCGTCCCGATGTTGCTTACATTACTCCTGAACTCCTGCCAGAATCAGGCAATTTTACAGCATTTTCCCAAACAAAGTTTTCCTTTGATAGCGGAAGTTGCTTCCCCCGAAGATAGCGGCGAAGAGTTATTTGCGAAAGCTCAGGAATATTAGGAATCGGGATGTTTAGAAGTTTGGTTGCTATTTCCTGAAGCTAGATTAATATTTGTGAATGCAGGGCAATGCTGGCGGTTGTTTAATGCGGATGAAGTTGTTAACACTCAAAGGATACTTACAGGTTTTAGCGTAGCTGTGAGTGAATTGTTGGCTTGAGGAATTTGTCAAAATAATATATTAAAATTACAAAAATAGCACTTAAAACAATGGATTTCGAGGTAATTAACTTTAGGTTGAGACGGGGCTTAATGAGTCAGGGTAAACGCATCTAAATTAATTTGACATAAACGTGAATTTGTGCATTACTAAATCACTAAAAAAACCTTCTTAAAATTCTTAATTTTAACCCTAATTGCTCAGATTAAATCAGAACCTTAAGATTTTCTGAAGTTCTTAAAGCCGGATAATTTTCCTTCTTAGATAGGTGTTAGATTTCGAGCATTAACTGGCAGAGTTTAAAATTTTAACTAAATAATTATTGTCCCTTCCGGCTCGATACCGTTTCATTTTTAGACTTTGTGCCGGAAGTTTTTTCTTGTTTCAGTAAATTTATGGCTAATCGACGTAGAAGTGCAAAATTTTCGGGAGAGTTCTGTTTCCGAATCCGGCTTTCATCTTCACAAGATGTAACATCAAGCGTCCAATGTAAGATATTTTCAATGCCCCAATGACTGCGGATAGCCCCAGCAATTGTCTCAGCATTACTGCTTAAACTACTCAAGTAAAAACGAGCTGAGCGTCGTGGTTTTATTCCACAGCCGCCGTTCACTAACTATCATGACAACTGTTTTTAATCCAGTCCATAATGCTTAATTATGCACTTGTGGTAACTCGGATACATCAACAGTCCACACTTGTCTTTTTTCCACTCGATGATGTCCAGCTTCTACTTGGGGTTTGCTGAATAATACCAATTCACTATGAAGGTACACTAAAATATAGGGTAAAAGTAGAGGAAATCGAATATGGCGAACAAACTTCAGGTACAAATCCAGGAAACGGTTGAGGAACTAGAGCATCGACTCGAACGGAGTGCGACCGCCGTAAATAAAGAAAAATTACTGGTATTATACTGGCTGGCCACCAAAAAAATCCAAAAAAGAGCAGAATTAGCCACGATGTTAAAACGAGACTCTTCAACAATATATCGTTGGTTAAGAGCTTACAAAAAAGGTGGAATTAATGAATTACTTAGCATAAAAAAAGCTCCCGGAAAGACTCCAGATATTCCACCAGAAGTGAGAGAAAAATTAATCAAAAAACTGCAAGAACCCCAGGGAGAAACAAGTTATGGCAAATTACAGCTCTGGCTAGAAAAAGAATGCGGAATTAAAGTGAGTTATAAAGTGGTACATGACCTAGTACATTATAAATTGAAAGCTGACCTGAAAGTCCCAAGACCCCAAAGTAACAAAGCGAACGAAGAGGTGCAGGCAAGCTGCAAAAAAAAACTATGTGAGCTCATAAAAGTAATGATTAAATATTTCGGAAACTCCAAGCCTGTAAGGATATGGTGTCAGGACGAGAGTAGATTTGGATTACTTACTATGCGCCGGGCAGAATGATTACATTAAAGGGGGTAAAACCCATTGACAAAAAGCAATGGAAACGAGGAAACTTTTATATTTATGGAGTCGTAGAGTCAGCAACAGGCGAACAATATTATCAAGAATTTTCTCAGCTCAATTACAACTGTTTTCAAGAGTTTTTAAATGGATTTGGTCAAAAATACTCAGAGACTTTCAATCTAATTATCATGGATAATGGTAGCTTCCATAAAGCTCTATTATTAGACTGGGCTGACCATGTAATGCCAATATATTTACCTGCCTATAGTCCAATGTCACTGAAAAAGTGAGCAAAAAAAAATCTGTAAGGCAATATCTGCGTAGATAATTGCCTTACAAACCAAAATATCTCTCTCTAGTATGCCCAATCGTGCGTCTATTCTCAAGCAACAATTTTTACAGAGCGTCGCCTTACCCTGGAAAGAATTGCTACCAGACTCTAAAGTCAAAGAGCTTCTGGCCTTGGAGGATATCAGATACTACAACAGCGTCTATACACCGATAGTGACCTTATGGGCAATGGTATCTCAGGTACTAGATCCAGACAAAAGTTTGAGTCAAGCGGTGAAGCGGATGAGTACCTGGCTGAGTGTAGCTGGAGTCAAGCCTCCTTCTTCAGACACGGGGGCATACAGTAAAGCTCGTCAACGACTACCTGAAAGACTTGTCCAACAGTTAGTACCTGTAGTGGCAGAGGCACTAGAAAAGCAAGTTCCTCGCCTAACAGCAATGGTGTGGACGACAGGTGCGGGTACTAGACGGCACAACCGTGTTGATGAGTGATACCCAGGCTAATCAAGCTGAGTATCCGCAACACAGCAATCAAAAAACTGGGTGTGGATTTCCCATCGCGAAAATGGTAGTGCTGTTTTCATTGCTCACAGGTGCAGTGGTATCGGCTGGTATTGCTTCATTGGCGACGAGTGAGATTGTGATGAGTCGTCTGTTGTATGCGAATTTAGTTCCCTCCGATGTGATATTAGCCGATCGAGCTTACGGCAATTATGTCGATTTAGTTTTGGTAAAACAGCAGGGAGCAGACGCTGTTTTTCGGAAAAATCATCTCCGTAAAACGGACTTAAGGGCGGGGTAAGAAGTTGGGAATTGGCGACCATAAAGTAGTTTGGAATAAGCCCCAACAGTGTCCCAAACACATGAGTCATCAGGAATTTGAGGAATTACCATCTAATTTCATTGTTCGGGAAGTCTGCTTGCGAATTCAACGCCGTGGCTTTCGACAAGAGCGTATTATTGTAGTCACAACGTTACTGGATGCCCAGCGCTACACTGTTCAAAATTAACTCAGTTATATGGCAATACGGTTCAGTTAAGGGCTATGCAGTGCTTAAAACAATAAATACAGGAGGATTTATTATGATTCCAGTACCTCTGTGTTTAACTTGTTTAGAGCGAAATTTTGAAACAGGTTTTTTGACAACTCTTGGGTTGTTTCTGTGAACTCTTTCCGGTATAATTTGATCGAGGATATCCCAAGTTAACCAACTCAAAAAAAGGGAAGTTCCTGTGGTTGTAACCGCTGAAATTTAGGGAGAGCGCGACGAATAACTCGTAATGTTCCAGTAAAAGAAAGACGCAATGGTGAAACACCTGCGCTGCTTGCTGCTTGAAAAATTAATGACCTTATAGCCCAATGTCCTAGTAGTAAACCATAAATTTCTTGTACCACTTCCTTTGGTCTTTGCTGGGGGGTGACAACCCGCCTGAAACCCATAGTTAGTAAGGATTGACCCAACTTGTGGTAAAAAAAGATAGGCAGCAGAATTGTTACACGCTTGCCTATCCCAAAAAATAATGATACCAACATTCTACCTCATTCATTTAAAAAAACAACTAAGTTTAGCTCAATTGAAACTGATTGAAATCTTGCTACCCTTGATACAATCAGAAAAACAAGTGAGATTAGAACGACTGGCACGGGTATTTCCTTACCCAATTACAACGGAAAGTCGGCGTAGAAAACTACAAAGATTTCTGGATTTACCAAACTTAACTATCTCATTAATTTGGTTCCCCTTAATTACTTATTGGTTGACCACTTATTGCCCCATTGGTACTCGTTTATCAATTGCAATCGACCGCAGTCAATGGGGCAGCATTAATCTTTTTATGGTGAGCCTAATCTGGGAAAAAAGAGCAATTCCATTATACTGGTCACTGTTGCCCAAATTGGGAAACAGTAACTTCGAGTCACAAACAGGCAATTTACAGCAAGTTTTACCATTATTTTCCGAATATAAAGTCATCGTTTTAGGAGACCGTGAATTTTGTTCTGTCGATTTGGGAAACTGGCTGAGGGAAAAGGGTGTATTTTTTTGCTTAAGACTGAAGAAGAATCATTGTATCGAAACAGAGCATTTAGTTTGGCAGCGATTAGATGAATTAGGAATAGTGCCTGGAACCTCTTTATATTTTCAAGGTAAAAGAGTGAGGAAAACACGGGCCTCCAACCGGATTTGATCGGGAGCATCCCGGTTTTGTAAATATCCGAATAAGCGTAAAATAGTTAAAATCAATAAAAGCGTCAAAAAAAGTCGAA
>NZ_JAUBVE010000083.1:0-19051 GCF_036705715.1 Microcoleus sp. AT3-D2
AATATCTTTGAGTAAGTGTTCTTTACTTCTTTCTATTCTGGGGTCTTTCAAATTGGCAAAATGCTCTAAAAAACTGGTATTTAAAATATTCATTGAAGGCAATGAATCTGTTTGTTTTTGTTGGGAATTTACAGCTTTACTAAAACCTCTTGCCATTGATAGCACGAATAAACTACACTAAAATTTAGTCGGATTTAACTGTAGCATATTTTGCGTTAAAGTTAAGATGCGTTTACCCTGTGCTTTTAGTAGATATCGCTCTGGAAAGGCAGGTCATCCAAAATTTGCTAGTCGCCGAGACGGTCAATCTTTTACAGTTGATTCCTCTAATGGCAAAGTTTTACTAAACGCTGGCAAAACCCTTAAGATTCCTACCTTGGGTACTTTTCGACTCTACGAAGCCCTAGAATGCGGTTATGTGTCTCAAACTTTTACGATTTCAAAAGAAGCAAGTCGTTGGTTTGTTTCCTTTTGCGTTGATGCAGAACGTTTGCCAGTTCAACAATCTGAAAGCTCTGTAGGAATCGATGTAGGCATTAATTCTTTTGCCACGCTGTCCACTCAGCAGGTCTTTGATGCGCCGAAGCCGTTAAAACAAGCGAAAACCAAGCTTGCTACCTTGCAACGCCAAGCCTCAAAACAGGTAAGAGGCTCCCAAAATCAGGGCAAAACCTACCATAAAATCCGTCGGCTCCATGCACGGATAGCTCGTATTCGTTTAGATTTCCTTCACAAGCTAACAACTTATTTAGCCCAAACTTTTAAGCTAATCAAGATTGAAAACTTGAACGTTCAGGGCATGATGGCGAATCACAAGCTGGCTGGAGCAATATCGGATCTAGGTTTTTACGAGTTCAAACGCCAACTCGATTATAAGTGCAAAATGTATGGGGCAAATTTAGTGCTGGTAGACCAATGGTTCCCCAGCACTAAAACTTGCTCGAATTGTGGCACAAAAAAAGATATGCCACTAAGCATTAGGACTTTTGAGTGTCCTGCTTGTGGCATATCTTTAGATCGGGACTGGAACGCAAGTCTAAATATTTTAAATTGGAAACCCTCGGCTTGAGGGGGATAGCCTACTTATCTTGGGATTAGCCGTCTACCCAACAGCGTAGGAAGTGAACTCGGATTGTGTCTAAAGATTAGTTTAGACAAGTTTAGATAAGTTTTGCAAAGCAGGTGCGTTAGCGAAGCCCTCGTAGAGGATCGCCAATAACCCACTCCGAAGCTTTACCGGCACCTGGGGGCGATTTTCCCACAAAACCCGGAATCTCGATCGCCAGCGCTGGGACTGAACAAACGGATTCCAGGAATTAGGTACAAATAGTTAGCAGCGATACTCAGCAAGTTGATCGTCTTTCATCCTATAGATTTAGCTAGCCGTAAAGGTGTGAGAGCCGAGTCTAGTATCTCGCGCCAAATTTGTTTTCGCCCTTGGGGAGACTTGTTTGAGGCGGAATTCGAGAAATTTTTGCTAGGCGAAATGCTGCGCTCGCTTCCTGGTTAAGCCCTAAAACCTACTTTTTTACAATTAGCAAATTTATATCTCCCAACCGGTTGATGTGCTAGCGATTGCAAGTCATTTATATTGATCTGAATTACCCGGACGTGCCAGTCCTACTTTCGAGCTAACCTCTTGAAGGTGGGGCTGGTTTTATCTAACCCTGTTACTTCAATTCTCCAATCTAAAATCTAAAACCTAAAATCTAAAATTGATTGACTATGGTCGAACCAGTTGCAGAGTTAAATGAACCTCTATCTCTTCAGACTGCTGAAATAGTAGACCCGAAAATATTTCAGCTCGTTCTCTCTCCAAAAATAGCTCTCAAATTTTCCAAAAAAGACGTTCGATCAGCCCTGAAAGCCTCAACTCTAGACGGCGTTTTTGCCACTATCTTCGAGTCGGCGACCACCGGCGTGCTGCTGAGCAACTTCTTGCTGCAACTCGGCGCAAGTAGCGTGGAAATAGGTATATTCTTTGCTATTCCGATGGTGGTAAATCTCCTGCAACCATTAGGAGCCTACATCGCAGACCGGACAACCAGCCGCCGCTGGTACAACCTATTTGTATTCAGCGTTTCGCGGCTGCTGTGGCTGGTGCTGGCGGTGGCAATTGTTTGGGGTTCCCAGCACGCAGACCTTCACCAACTGCTGCAATGGACACTGGTAACAGTCGTAGCAGCTAGCGTGCTGGCAGCTTTTGCCAATTCTAGCTGGTTCAGTTGGATGGCTGCTGTGGTTCCTCAGCGCTTGCGGGGACGCTATTTTGGCTTTCGCAACAGTGCTGTCAGCCTCATCACTTTGCTGGGAGTGCCGTTGATGGGATTGGGAGTGTCAACTTGGGACGGCGGCCCAATTTTGGGCTACGGTATTGTTTTATTGGTGGGTGTTTTGGCGGGAATGATTAGTTTGAGGTGTCAATCCTTGATGGTTGATGTGAATCCCCAGGTATACAAAAAAAATGCACAGAGCGATCGACTTACAGAGAAAAAAGCAAAGCAAATAACAGATTTTGTGCCTTCGGTGCTAAAAGATTCTAATTTTTTAATGTTTATTCTTTACTTCAGTATGTGGACATTTGCTGTTAATCTCAGCGCGCCTTTTTTTAATATCTACCTGCTGAAAGATTTAAGCTTGGATGTGAGTTTGGTAACGATTTACACCAGCTTAAGTTGTGGCGCAAATCTACTGCTGCTGATGTTTTGGGGTAAGTTGGCAGATCGCTGGGGAAATCGCCCCCTGCTAATTGCGGTGGGGCTGGTGGTGGCGATAACGCCTTTGCTGTGGTTGGGTACGGGGAATTACCCGTTTGCCCTCTGGGTGTGGCTGCCGCTGCTGCATTTGTTGGGGGGAACGACTTTAGGCGCGATCGGGCTGTGTACTAACAATATTCAAATGGAGATAGCGTCGATCGAGCAACCTTCGACTTATTTTGCGATCGCCGCAGCAGTTTCGGGAGTAGCTGGGGCTTTGGGAACTACCGCCGGCGGCTTTCTTGCCGAACTTCCCGGCATGAGTTTGGGAGCAGTGTTTGCCCTCTCGGCTACTGTGCGGCTGATTGCTCTTCTGCCTTTGGTTTTGGTGCGAGAACCTCGTAGCCAGTCGCTGCGGTCGATCGTCCCCACTTTGGGACGTTTCAATTTAAACCGGGGCTAGGAAATTTTCTCACAAATTTACCGATCAAGAAACCAGAAAAGCCCACAGATTGTTAAACAATTCAACCACATCGCAGGAAATCTGAGAGTTACTGAAACAAAATTTAACCTCAAACAGAGCATCGAACCTGCTACTTGTGCAACAGATACCTCACTATTATCTTACAGCCAACTGAGAAATCGATAAGATATAGCTATTATAAAAACTGACAAGGCAGAGCGTAAATGTGGTTTAAGGTTTGTTAGCTAGGGCGTAGGATCGCTACTCCTGTTAGCAGAATCGAGCCTTTTCCCAAAAGCAAACCTACAATTTCACGCTCTAAATTTTTTACGTTTTAGGAGAATCGAGCATTTTCCCAGAACCAAAGCTACTATTTCACAGTGTAAACAATTTAATTTAAGAAATATAAATAAAATTAAAATTTTAATACAACAAACTAGACTAGATGGTGTTTTGGGACTAATATCCTGAGAATCGAAATATAGCCTTTCTCAGAAAGATGAGGTACGACTGGGCATAGGGCATAGGGCATAGGCCTCCGTGGGCATAGGGCATAGGGCATAGGCCTCCGTGGCCATACCTCACTTTTTTGAGAACCGCTATAGCTAAAGATTGCCCAGCCAGATAACAATTAGGTCGAGCAAGAAATTAGGAGGGCTCGCCTGACGCGACAGAAAAACGGGAAGTGGCAATTCTCTTGTAACCGATGACAAATGACAGGTCGCTATTAAATTTCAAATTCAAAGAGAGAATATAAAAATGACGAAACCAGGGAAACGTCTGATCGTTTGCTGTGATGGAACTTGGAACAAACTAGATACTATTTGCCCAACTAATGTACTTAGGCTTGCCCAGGCCGTGAAACGGACAGCCAGTGATGGGGTTCCGCAGATCGTGTTTTATGACGAGGGAATTGGAGTCGACAGTAACAAGATTGTGGGCGGAGTCACTGGGCTGGGAATCGATAAAAATATACAAGATGCCTATCGTTTTCTTTCTCTCAACTACGATCATGGTGACGAAATCTATCTATTCGGGTTCAGTCGCGGTGCTTACACAGTCAGGAGTCTAGCGGGGATGATCTATTGCTCCGGTCTCGTATCCCGCCGTTATGTTACCAAGGCATTAGAAGCTTACGAGCTTTACCGTGACCGAGGCGTTAAACCAAATGATGACAAACCAAAGAGGTTCCGCAAAGATTACGGCAAAGATTACGGCGATCGCGTCCCGATTACCTTGCTTGGTTGTTTCGACACCGTTGGAGCCCTTGGTATTCCTCTTGTACCCGCCTTGAAGAAGTTTGAGAGACAGCTCAAAACAAGGTACAAATTCCACGACACCACTTTAAATAAGGATATTGAGAATGCGTTGCACGCCGTTGCGATCGACGAAATTCGCGAAATCTTTGATGTTACCCTGATGAAGAAAAATCCTGATGCCCCGAAGCAGAAGCTTCGTCAAGTTTGGTTTCCAGGCGAGCATGGCTGCATCGGCGGTGGTACGCCAGAATACCGCGGGTTATCAGATGCTGTCTTGAAGTGGATGTTGGATCAAATCAGTGACTTTGAATTGAAGCTTGAATTCCACCCAGATGCCATTAAGGATATCCAGCCTAATTATAAGATTCCATTTCAAAACAATCCTGGGTTCTTCAAATTGGCAGGAATCAAGTGGCGCGAGGTGGGGGAGACCATTGAGGATATTCATGAAAGCGCGATCGAGCGTTTTCAAAGCATAGACATCCCGTACCGCCCCAAGAATCTAGAACCGTTTTTATCTAATAAACACTTAAAACCCATTGAAGAGGATAAAGAACACTCGATCAAGGTCCCGGAATTGAGCCGTGACCATCAATCAAATCTACCAGAACCCAAACGACAAACAATTATGCCTTCAAAAAGAGACACATCAAGAGACGGGCAGAAAAACAAAATCGAGACTTTGCTTTTAACTAACTTCAAGCCGCTTTGGAGCTTCATTCAAAGCAACGAGGGGCTTAAGAAAAAAGTCAACAAAACTCTGATTAACAATGCCGTCTTAAAAATTCCAACTCGCCCCTATGCGTTTAGTACCATGTCTCCCTACACCTCTTGGGAGTCATTAAATGATCGCTCTTATTCGGGACTTCATCTACCGCCTACTGATTGGAAGCCATTAACGAATAAAAACTACGTAGGGGTTAATTTAAGCCCCACAGAGAATTTTGAAAAGAATCTCCCGCCTATTAAGGATTTGGAGGTCTTGTACCGCAAAAAAGAAGGGAAGACGAAATATTCGGCCAAATCCTCTCTTATGTTCCCCTATTTCGTGCAATGGTTTACCGACAGTTTCCTGCGAACCGATCGACTGGATCAGCGCCGAAATAGTTCCAACCACCACATCGATCTGTGTAACGTCTATGGGTTGAACGCAAATATTACTCGCCTGCTGAGGTCTCATCAAGGAGGAAAGCTAAAAAGCCAAATTATTAATGGCGAAGAATATCCTCCTTTTTACTATGATGAGAACGGACAACCCAAAGAAGAATTCAACGGAATTCCCCATCTAATAGTCGGTGAATACAACGAAAAAAAATCAGATCAAATACCCCCTGAAAAGAGACAAAAATTATTTGTAATGGGGATAGAGCTAGAGCGTGTCAATGTCCAAGTTGGCTATGTAATGCTCAACGTTCTTAGCTTAAGAGAACATAATCGCGTGTGCGACCTCTTAGCAAAAAATTATCCAACTTGGGATGATGAACGCCTTTTCCAAACCGCCAGAAATATCGTGATGGCGGAGTTTCTGAAAATTGTGCTTGAGGATTATATCAACCACCTTACTCCCTATCACTTCCAATTTTTCACCGATCCCCCAGCGTTTATTGATGAAAAATGGTATCGCAACAATTGGATGATGGTAGAATTTACTTTAGTTTATCGTTGGCATAGTATGCTGCCCGATAAGCTAATTTATAACGGCAAGGAAATGCCTATGCCGGAGTCGATGTGGAACAATGATATGATCATTAACAAGGGTTTGGGAGCTATGTTTGAAGAAACTTGTTCCCAACCAGCAGCGCAATTGGGTTTATTCAATACGCCTGATTTCCTAATTCCAACGGAGACAGCCAGTATTCGTGCAGGTCGTGCAGCCAAATTAAGAACCTACAACGATTACCGCGCATTGTGTAAGTATCCACGGGTTACCGATTTCAATCAAATTAGTGGCGATGAAGATGTCCAAAAAGAATTGAAACGATTGTACGGTCACGTAGACAACATTGAGTTGTATGTTGGACTCTACGCAGAAGATTTGCGGCCAAATTCAGCCTTACCTCCTTTAGTCGGACGACTGATAGGAATTGATGCCTTTTCTGAAGCTTTCACCAATCCTCTATTAGCAGAAAATGTCTTCAATCCCGAAACTTTTTCACCTGTAGGTTGGGAAGAGATTATGAATACCAAGACCCTCTCGCAGGTGCTGAACCGTAATGTTCCTCGTGGTAAAGAGTACAAAGTTTCTTTTTATAATGAGGGTTGGAAACCATCTAAATGAGCTGACAGAACACGAGGAAAGTGGGGTTACAAATTGTAAAGTGTACGCTTTTCTTTCCAATGTATAACTCCTATTCAATAAGAGCCGACAGTCGCAGTGGTGAGTTGTTCGCGGTTTAGAGGATGACGCAATTAACCGCGAACAACTTACACCTGATTTCCCTAGAAATTACGTGAAAAATCAGGTAAAATAGAAGGGAAAAATGCCAAGCATTATCGCCACAATCAGCTTTTCAAAGGTTATTTATGAGCAAGAAGTTATTTACCGAATATCCCGAACAGGACGAACGCAAATACTACGATCTTTTGGTTGAGCAGGCCAAGCTTCGGATGGATAATCTTTACGGCAATAAGGAGCGGGCCCTGCGAGATACTCACGCCAAAACTCATGCGTGCGTTAAAGGAACTCTGGAAATTTTTGACTTTAATGAGGAAGCGATTAAACAGGAATTGGGCAAACGCGCTTCGTTAAGTTCTTCGCGACTCAATGCTATTTCCCTTAAGCAAGGTTTGCTAGCAAAACCCAAACAATATCCTGTTTGGTTGCGATTTGCTAACGGGGCTACCAAAGTATACCCTGATTACCAAAAAGATTCGCGCTCAATATCACTGAAAGTGATGGGGGTGGAAGGGGAACGACTCACGCAAAGCCACGAGTCAAAAACCCAGGACATCATTGTTCACAATTCAGAGATATTTGTGAGCCAAACCATCAAAGACTACTACGGCTTTTTTTCTGCTCTGGTTGAATCACCAGAGACATTGAAAAAGTGGCTAATGCGACATCCCAGACACTTTCTAGCTGTGTCAACGCTTACGGGTAGCCGGACTCCGAAGAGTTTGCTAACAGCCAAATATTGGAGCGGTTCACCCTCTGCTTTGGGTCTCTATCCCGATTTCGATCCCTCCCAGCCTGGTCTAGTTCCTGTCGAATATCCTGCTGTAATTAAGTATGGGTTTACTCCGGTTTCATGCAAACCACCGCACGAGATAATTGCAGAACAATCTCGACCGGGAATTCCTAAAATTCCCTTTGTCGATCGCGCTAAAGCCTTGGGTTTAGATCCCAATAAACCAGACAATTATTACCGGGATGATCTAATTCAAGCCTTGGCGAAACCTGATGCCCAATACTGTTGGGATTTTGGCATTCAGTTCCAAACTAGCTTAAAAATGCCGATCGACGATGGCATCAATGTCTGGAAGGAAAAGGAATCACCCTTCTTGAGAGTAGGTCGTCTCACCGTCAAGCATCAGATTATTGATTATGAAAAACAATCTGATTTCAACGAAAACCTGAGATATTCTCCCTGGAACGGCTTAGCAGTTCATCGTCCAGTAGGTGCTATCAATCGGATACGCGGTGTTGTTTACCCCGTTGTAGCGAATTATCGCCTTCAAAAGCGAGGTCTTGTCCACCAAGAACCAACCGGAGAAGAAACATTTTAAGGGAATAATTTGAGGCTAGGACATCATTTAATGCCATCAGCCAGGTGCCGTCTGAGCAAATGGCAACTCAAAGAAGTTAACAAGCGAAACCTTCAAAAAATCCCATCCCTTTTTAGGGGGTGGGAGTGTTGAAAATTATTAATTTTTAGTGCTCAGTTCTTAGTTTTCATTATTCAGTAGCAATTAATCAATAACTGGGTTCGTACCCAATTATTAATTATTCTGCTAGCAACCAACTGATGACTAATAACTTAAGCTTGCCGTGAGTAGTATTCCACGACTAGCAGTTCGTTAATCTGTAGAGCAATCCACTCGCGTTCGATAACGCCGTTAACTTTGCCAACCAGTTTTTGCTTATCAAATTCCAAGTGATTCGGCAAGTGAGCCAAGCCTGGGTCTTTGAGATTAGCTTCTACCATTGTGCGCGAGCGCTCTCTATTTTTCACAGCAACCACATCACCAGGCTTGCACTGATAGCTGGCGATATTGACTTCACGGTCGTTGACAGTTATGTGACCGTGATTTACCAATTGTCTAGCGGACGGAATGGTTGGAGCCATTCCCATCCGAAACACAGTATTGTCCAAGCGCATTTCCAAAAATTGCAGTAACACTTGACCTGTGGAGCCCGTGACACGGCGGGCTTTGCGGACGTAACGGAGCAGTTGGCGTTCCGTCACACCGTAATTGAAACGGAGTTTTTGCTTTTCTTGCAAGCGAACCGCATACTCAGAGAGCTTTTTGCGGTTTTGACCGTGCTGTCCAGGCGGATAATCTCGTCTGGGGGTTTTGCGGGTTAGACCCGGTAACTCTTTCAGGCGACGGACGATTCTCAATCGGGGGCCTCGATATCGAGACATTTATTTTCCTCTCTAATATCTGTATGCAATTTTATGCAGACTCTATATTATATGTTGGTAACGGCCAAAATTCCAACAAAGATCGATAAAAAAACGATCGACCGCAGCGCGAGCCATAATGTGAGGTAAATTCTGAAGGAAAAGCCGATCGCTCGATCGCCCCAATCAGCCAAAAAAACTCACTACTCGATCTGCCATGCACAACCGCAATTTTTCCCGCACTTCTGCCCCAAAGCCAGCACCGACAGGCTCAAACCCTACCGCGCGCTGGATATTAGCTCTCGGCACGCAGCTAGCAGCACTCGGTTTGTTGGCAACAGCACTGCCAATCTCGCCAGCCTCAGCCATCACTATTAGAATCCCTCGCAATAGGAATCCCTATCGCGTCTGCGCCCTGGAACTAATCGAAGCCGGAGTGGGGGCAGAGGCAGCCGCCTCCGCTTGTGCTGACGCCCTCCGCCCCCGCGACATATCTAAATGTGCCCTCCAAATCAACCGCAAAACCAATATTTCGGGTGTCGAAGCGCTCTCTAGCTGTCGGCGGGTGAGGCGTCCCCAAGAATTGGCTACTTGCGTAGTCAATATTAACGGCAAAAGTCGAACTCAACCTGCGGCTCCCCTGGTAGTGCTCGATGGATGCCGCCGCAGTTTATTGCCACAACAGTTTGCTGAATGCGTAGTCGGTTTGAGCGGCAGGCTCGACTTTCCCACTGACCGGTTAATCGCCACTTGTCTTGACCCGAGGGACAACGTGAGCCAGTTGGACGAGCGTCCTGCACCTACCCCTCCTGTGGAGCTAATTCCACCGCCTTCGCCCCTCAATTAATCACTGTTAACAGTTAACTGTTGACTGTTGACTGTTGATTGTTAACAGTTAACTGTTAACTGACTAATGACTGATGACTAATGACTAATGACTACTTTTTCCTAATCCAATGTCAGAAATTTTTGCTCAAATTACAGTCGAAGAATTAGGCCGCCAATTAGCAGAAACCACTGCTGAGAAATTGCAGCTTGTAGACGTGCGGGAACCTCACGAAATTGAACTCGCGGCGCTGCCGGGATTTGTAGCTTTTCCGCTGAGCGAGTTTGCCGAATGGTCTGGTGAAATTGACGCTAGACTCGATCGCGACACAGAAACCCTAGTTCTGTGCCATCACGGAGTGCGATCGGCTCAAATGTGCCACTGGTTATCGGCTCAAGGATTTACTAACGTTAAAAATATCGTTGGCGGTATTGATGCTTACTCAATGGTGGTCGATCGAACCGTCCCCCGCTATTAACATCAAATCCAATTATTAACTATCGCTTTCTTCAGAGTCCGCCCGCGCGGACTTTGTATGTGTAGAAACGAATTATATTCTCCCAGAATTAGCTAATTAACAGCAACAAATCGAAAATTTAAAAGCTTACTCATAGTGAGCCGATCGCGCCCCTGCCTTTTCGAGTCATAAAGAGCCTCATCAGCCGCCAGTAGCAGCGTTATGGCATCATTTTCCTCACTTGGAACAACGCTGGCAATTCCCAAACTAATCGTTACTACAGAATTAGGTAGACCGTCAACACAATCGGGGTTAAAAACAATATTCAAAGCTTTCACTTTCGCTCTAATTTGTTCGGCAACAACCAGAGCCGCCGATCCATCAGTTTCCGGTAAAATCACAGCAAATTCCTCGCCTCCGTAGCGAGCAGCTACATCAGCAGGACGCTGGAGCGATCGGCGAATTGTCTGAGCGACCGATCGCAAACACTCATCTCCTGCTTGATGTCCGTAGGTATCATTATATATTTTGAAATAATCGAGATCGCACAAAATTAAAGATATCGGATACCCATTGCGAGCCATATGTTTCCATTCCGTTCGCAAGCAACTATCAAAATATCGTCTGTTACCAATTTGAGTAAGTTCGTCCACATTCACCAAAGCTTGCAGCCTTTGATTTTCTCGCAGCAACTCCTCAAAACCAACCATCGACAACTTGTCCTCGCACAAATTTTGTCCTTGAAAATACAAGCGATATAATTCGCAAGACAAACTACAGTTATTTCCCTCTAATTTGACCAGTCCCATGCTGTCTAACTGATAAGCCATCAAAGGTTCGAGGTGAATGCTATTTTTAGCATCGACAACTTGTTGGAATGCGGAGGCGAGTTCTGGGTGCTGTTGAATGGCGATCGACTGATTTTGCAAGTAGTCGCTATAAATTCCGCTGTGAGTAGGAGCTGCTGTTAACAGTTCTGCCAACTCGGTTCGCCCCAGTTCCTCCCCAGGCTCATCCCGATCGCCCGACTGGCGATTGTGTTGCAAAATTGCTAGGTGATAGAGCGCTAAATGCACTAAATAAGGATGCCCGCCTACCATGTTCATTAATTGCTCGATCGGAGCGATCTCGCTCCAGTTCAGTCCGTGTCTGCACGCCAAATCTTGAACTTGTTCAACAGTAAATTCTGAGAGTTTAATCGGCATTCCTACATTAAATGGAGATTGATTAACATTCAAAGCAATATAAATTGCTGTCGAATGAATAACCACGGTGCGGAGTTTTTGCCAAGTTGGGCTAGCGCGAGCTTGTTCGTACCAAAAACGGATCACCGACAGAAAATCTTGAGCAATATTGGTGCGTTCAAATACTCGATTTATTTCGTTGATCACCAAGACAATAGGACTGTCAATTTGTTCGAGCAAATAGTTTTCAAAGTAAATAGTGCAGCTTACCTTGCTGCCCATATCTTCATCCCAGAATTCATCAATATTTGGTTCGAGTTTGAGTTGCCGAGCGACATTGACACAAAGCCAGCGTAAAAATTTATCTAAACTAGCAAAAACCGCTGCGTCGGCTTGCTGAAAGTCTACAATTACTGTGCGGTATCCACGATCGACTGCCGCGTCAATTATCCGCAGCATCAGCGAACTTTTGCCCATTTTTTTGGGAGCTTTAATGCGAACGAGGCCTCCGGGTTTGCTAATTTCTGCACAGGCCAAGGCTTCGGCCCCTGAGCGCTCAATATAAAATGGAGAGTCAAGCGGTATGGGGCCGCCGGGAAATTCTAGATCGGCAACTGTTTGGATCAAGTTTGGTAATTTTTGGAGTCCTGCCATAGTCGTTCCGCAAGGCGATACCCTGACCAAAAAAATGGGATACAAGCCTCCCCCTTTTAGGGGGAATTTCGGTTCGGAATCTCTCCGAGAGGTTTGTGAATAAACAGCACCGCAATTATTCAGGTTGGCTCTACAATGATTGTATGTTAAATCTAACCTACGAGTACAAGCTCATTCCTACCGACGCGCAACGCCAGACTTTCGACCTGTGGCTCAATATTTGCCGCAAGGTCTACAACTTTGCATTGCGAGAACGAAAAGATTGGGTTAATTCTCGTAAGTGTGATATCAACTCGTGCAGCATTAAGCAGGAATACATGATCCCTGCTGATGCACCGCGTCCAACCTTTGCGGGCCAATGCAAATCATTGGCCCAAGCAAAGAAGTTAATTGCTGAGTTGAAACTACCTCACACCCATGTCTTGCAGCAGGCGTTGCGCCAATTAGAGGCAGCGTTTGTGGCGATGTGGGAACGAGGACACGGTTTTCCTAGATTCAAAAAACGGATGCGCTCATTTGTGTTCCCTCAATTGAATCTAGAATCAGTTAAACGGTTTGATGGTGCCGATTGGGTCAACCTACCCAAGATTGGAAGCGTCAAAATGCACCTGTCACGTCCAATCCCTCAAGGGTTTGAGGTCAGGCAAATTCGCGTTGTTAAGAGGGCTTCTGGCTACTATGCCATGCTCACTTTGCAATGTGATATCAAAGTACCTCAAGCCTCACCTTCAGGACATGGATTAGGGATTGATTTAGGGTTAAAACATTTTTTGGCAACTTCTGATGGTGAATTGATTGATAGACCTCGATTTTTTGTGGATGGACAACGCAAGCTGAAATTGCTGCAACGTCAACTCAAGCGCAAGAAAAAAGGCTCTAGAAAGTTTCGTCAAATTCAACACCAAATAGCCTTGCACCACGAATACATCTCGAACAGTCGCAAAGACTTTCATTTCAAGACTGCACATCATTTATGCAACGCAGCCCAAACATTATTTGCTGAGGATTTGAACCTCAAAGCAATGTCAGCCGGAATGATGAGCAAACACACTCTTGATGCAGGGTTTGGTCAGTTCTTGAATATCTTGGGTCATGTTTGCTTTAAGCGAGGTGCATACTTTGCCAAGGTAGACCCGAACCGAACAAGTCAAACTTGTCCCAGATGTCAAACTCATACAGGCAAAAAAGAACTATCCGAACGGGTGCATAGATGTCAAACGTGCGGCTATGAAACGAATCGAGATGTTGCAGCCGCGCAAGTAGTATTGCAGCGTGGATATACAGCGGTTGGGCAAATCGCAGTGAATTTTGGGGAGGGCAAGCTACATGAGTAGTCCCAATGAACCAAGAATCCTCGTGCCTTCGGGTCGAGGGGTTGTCAATGTATCTTACCTTTGTCAGGTTAGGGGGTAGACGAGCGGTGTCCAAGATCGATCGACAATCCTAAAAAATCTCAGTTTTTAGGGACTTCCCGGAACTCACTTTGCTATAGTAGTGTCACTTTACCCAATATCAAATGCTGCTTCAACACGGCTCTGCAGACCAACAAAAATTCGACGGTAGCCCAGACGCGATCATTCTTGGCCTTTACCTGAAAAATAACTCGTTGGTCGTCGAGGTCGCGCAGGAAGAGCCCCTATCTAAGGAGAAATAATCATTGTCACGCCGCTACCTGTTTACCTCTGAATCGGTCACTGAAGGCCATCCCGATAAAATCTGCGATCAAATTTCAGATACGATTTTAGATGCCTTACTGACTGAAGACCCCAAAAGCCGCGTCGCAGCAGAAGTTGTCGTCAACACCGGCTTAATGCTGCTGACGGGCGAAATTACCACAAAAGCTCAGGTAAATTACATAGAATTAGCCCGGAAAAAAATAGCCGATATTGGCTACATCCACGCTGACAACGGCTTTTCGGCCAATAGTTGCTCAGTGTTGGTGGCTCTTGATTCTCAGTCTCCCGATATTGCTCAAGGGGTGAATACAGCCCACGAAAGCCGGGAACAATCGAGTGAAGAGGAATTAGACGCCATCGGAGCAGGCGACCAAGGTTTGATGTTCGGCTTTGCTTGCAATGAAACACCGGAAATGATGCCTCTGCCGATCAGTTTAGCGCACCGGATTTGCCGTCAACTGGCTGCAGTCCGCAAAACAGGTCAGTTATCTTACCTGCGTCCCGATGGCAAAAGCCAAGTTACAGTAATCTATGAGGACGGCAAACCTGTTGGCATAGATACGATTTTAATTTCTACGCAGCACACCGAGACGATCGGCGACATTACGGAAACAGCCGCAGTTCAAGCCAAGATCAAAGAAGACCTTTGGGCTGCTATCGTCCAACCTGTGTTTGCCGATATTAGCGTGAAGCCGGATGCAGAAACTCGCTTCCTTGTCAACCCCACAGGCAAATTTGTGGTCGGCGGGCCTCAAGGAGATTCGGGTTTGACGGGCCGCAAAATTATTGTGGATACCTACGGTGGCTATTCCCGTCACGGCGGCGGTGCTTTTTCTGGGAAAGACCCCACGAAGGTAGACCGCAGCGCGGCTTATGCTTGTCGCTACGTTGCTAAAAATATCGTGGCGGCTGGTTTGGCCCAAAAGTGCGAAGTGCAGTTGAGTTATGCGATCGGCGTTGCGCGACCTGTTAGCATGATGATCGAAACTTTTGGCACTGGAAAAGTTGATGACGATCGCCTTTTAGAAGTTGTGAAGCAGCATTTTGAACTGCGTCCTGCGGGCATCATTCAGGCATTTAACTTGCAGAATTTGCCTGCTGAAAGAGGCGGCCGTTTCTATCAAGATGTGGCGGCTTACGGTCACTTCGGACGCACTGATTTAGATTTGCCTTGGGAGGAAACTGATAAGGCGGAACTTTTGAAAGAAGCTTTGAGCCAGAAGTTGTCTGGAGTAGCTGGATAGTACAATTTTGGGGCGTGTACTGCGCCCCTTATCCATAAATAATATCGGGTGCTACCAATGAATGTAGGGTGCGTACTACGCACCTTATCCATAAATAATATTGGGTGTTCTTCTGCCCATCTTATTCATAAATAATACCGGGTGCTACCAATCAATAACGTAGCGGGCGCAGTACCCACCTTACAACAAAAAAAGATTAAATAAATAAATGCGACTTTTCACACCTTTCCAATCAGCAATTCGCAGTTTTGCCTCTTCCCTCCAACAGCGGTTGGCGACGACTGGATTTTCTGCACCAAATCCAGCAACGCTGCCAAGTTCGTTTGCGACTAACAATCCTGGTGCAATTCGCGGTGTTTGGATACCCACCACTGACTCCAAAGTTCTCACATCAAAAGAGCGAATTGCTGAGGCAATGGACTTTCTCGCCGATACGGGATTTAATACCGTTTTTCCTATAATTTGGAACCAGGGTTATACGGCTTATCCTTCTCAAATTATGCGAGAAAAATTTGGGGTGGAAATTGACTCGCGCTATCAAGGTCGCGACCCCTTAGCAGAAATATGTGTTGAGGGCAAAAGAGCTGGTTTAAAAGTTATTCCTTGTTTTGAATACGGATTTGTGAGTTCTTACAATCGCAAGGGCGGTCATTTGCTGGCGAAAAAACCTGAGTGGATCGCCCGTGATGCCAGCGGCAATTTACTTAAGAAAAATAACTTTGACTGGATGAATTCTCTTGACCCGGAAGTGCAAGACTTTGTGCTGGGGTTGATGCTGGAAGTTGCTAAGAATTATCCGGTAGACGGCGTTCAAGGAGACGATCGCATTGCGTTTCCGGTAGAAGGCGGTTACGATGAAAAAACGGTTAAACGCTATCGAGAAGAGTGCGGTAGAGCAGCACCATCGGATTGTAAAGAACAACATTGGCTACAGTGGCGTGCTGATATTATTACTGAGTTTGTGGCTCGTTTATACCGAGAAGTGAAAGCGATTAATCCTGATTTGTTGCTATCGATGTCGCCGAGTCCTTATGACTGGGGACTGGTGGAATATTTGCAAGATTCTAAGGCTTGGGTTGACAAAAACTTGGTGGATCTGCTTCACCCGCAGTTTTATCGCCGCGATTTTAATGCTTACAAACAATTGGTCGATAAAATGATTTCGGGACAGCTTAGCGGGCAGCAAGTAAAGTGCGTGTCGCCCGGTATTTTGTTGGCGAATCGAGGCAGCAAATATAGCATAACTCCCGAATTGTTGTTGCAAGTAATTGCTTACAATCGCTCTTGCGGGATTCAAGGAGAAGTAATGTTTTTTTACGAAGGTTTACGAGATAACGATAACGCTTTGGCTAAGGTTTTGAAAAAAGGGCCCTATGCTCGTTGAGAGATTGTCCCGCCATCAAGCTGTTTCCGGTTGGCTGCGTCAACCGTGCCGATCGCTATTTCAAACCAACCTGCTATAAAATGATATAGCAGAGCTAGGCTATCTCAAAACCCAGCAATGCCAAGCAGCAAGCGCTACTAATTGTCAAGCAGATCGCCCAAACAAACCCCATAATTAATAATTGGGGAGTTGCAAAAATAGTGGAATAAGACATATTTTAGAAGTGGTGCAAGCTTTTTTTTAGAAGTAGCGTTTTGTAGACGCCATATTTTTTAAAGACGGTTTAAAAGAGCAATCTCAACCGCTCGCCAAAATATTAGGATAAATCAGTGACCTCAGCAGCAAGCCTCATCCAACAGCTACCCGAGCTCAGCGATGCTCAATTCTATCAAAAATATTTGAAACAAAAACAAGGGATGCGGACACTGGCGACTATATTGCCGCAAGTAGAACAGCAAAGTCTGGCTTTGCGGGCAGTAAAATTAGCTCTAAAAGTAAATTTAAAACTTGGCTCGAAGCTTGCAGGAACGGTAAAGCCAGAATTTCAAATAGCCACAATAAAATTAATCGACAAAATTCCCACTTCGCCGCTGCTCAAAATTCAACTGCTGGCCCTAACAAGTTCGGATAGGGCAATTCCGATGCTGGTGGCCGCATTGAACCACCAAGAAAGTGCAGTGCGCCTTGAGGGGATTCGAGCGATCGCGAAAATCGGCTCCGAAGCAGCAGTAATTGAATTAGCCCGATCGCTCGAATCCCAAGATTCCCAAATCCAAGCTTGGGCCGCTTGGGCTTTAGGAGAAATTGACTCGAAACCAGCCGCCATAGCACTGCTCAAAGCAATCAAGCACCCAGAGTCTAGGGTGCGCGCCTGGGCTGTTTGGGCCTTCGGCAAAATTAACCCGAAAATAGCCGTCCCCGCGCTGCTGAAAGCCCTCAAACACCAAGACTCGGAGGTGCGCTGGCGGGCAGCCGTCAACTGCGGGAAAATCGGCGTCTCTGAGGTAGTTCCCGGGCTGCTGAATGCCCTCAGAGACGAAAATCACATCGTCCGCGCTAGGGCGGCGGCGGCTTTGGGGAAAATCGGCGATTCTGAGGCAGTACCCGGCTTAGTAGAATTGCTTCACGATGATCCCGACTCCTATGCAGTTTCTTTGAGGGCCGCCGAGGCTTTGGGACAAATTGGCACGGAAACGGCTGTGGCGGGGCTGGTACAAGCCCTCAAACATAACGACTCAGACGTGCGGGGCAGTGCAGTTTCTGCTTTGGGAGAAATCAGCAGCGAGGCGGCTATGGTGGCCGTAATCCGATCCCTCTCGGATCGAGATATTTTCGTGCGCGGCAGGGCGGCGGTTGCCCTTGGGAACATGGATACAGAGGGAGATGCTAAATTGCCAAAAATGGTGGTCGCGGGACTGGCGAGCGCAATTGGCGATAGCGAATCTTATGTGCGGTGGAGAGTTGCTGCTGCTTTGGGGGAAATTGGGACAGAGGAAGCTGTGGCAGGTTTGGTGCGGCTGGTGGGGGACGAAAATTCTGGAGTGCGCCAAAAGGCTGTTAAATCCCTCGGTCAAATTGGCTCAACGGCTGCTATTTTGGCTCTGGAAACAGCTTTAAATCGCGAATTTGCTGACGTTCGGGCGCTGGCTGTCCAATACTTGGCGGATGTCAACACTGAGGCAGAAACAGTTGATTTTGATCCCTCTGTTTCCCCAGATTTGTCGGGTGAAAAATTGCCGGAAATCCTGATTGCTTCGCAAGTAGAAGCCAGCCAATACATTGTTGAGCGCCCTGCGCGACGCGAGATTAAATACCTGATATCGATCGGCAGTCCGGGTGTGCCCGAACCCAAAACTTTTCGTCAACTCCCGAACCGGATGTGCCTGGAGTTTAACGACCTCGACACCCCCGTTGACGACCCCGATCAAATCTTGCCAACCCTTGAGGATATACTGAAAATTATTGACTTCGCCCTGAAAATGTCGTCGCAGGGAGGCAGTTTTCTCATCTGCTGCCAAAGTGGGATCAGCCGTTCAACGGCCACAGCTTTGACTGTGTGTGCTGCGCTGTTGGGTCGTGGCAAAGAACGGGAAGCTTGGGCGTTGGTTCTCGCCGCCAGACCCCAAGCCAAGCCGAATCGCTGGATGGTACACTTGACCGATGAAGCTTTGGGTAGAGACGGTAAGCTAGCACTGGCGATCGAATTGACCACCGCAAATCCAGAACTCGCAATCGCCAACAGTTGAGTCGCAGAAACCGGGTTTCTTTTCGTAAGCCCTACAGTTATACTCAACTAACGACACTTCACCTCAGACTTGTCTTTGCGGGGCAATGATGCCAAAAGTCGATCGCCAGGGTGCAAAAGTTCGATCGGCTGCTGCATTTGTGACATTCTGTGCTAACAAGTTGTCGGATGCTCAACAAAAACCGTCAAGCAATCGTCGCATTGCTGGCAGCCAAAGCCCAAAGCGAAGGAATCGGGTGCATTGTCAACAGACAATATCAGCTTTGGGCTACTCAATCGGCTGCTGCATTTGTGACATTCTGTGCTAACAAGTTGTCGGACGCTCAACAAAAACCGTCAAGCAATCGTCGCATTGCTGGCAGCCAAAGCCCAAAGCGAAGGAATCGGGTGCATTGTCA
>NZ_JAUBVE010000083.1:19151-29904 GCF_036705715.1 Microcoleus sp. AT3-D2
ACAGACAATATCAGCTTTGGGCTACTCACAGGCAAAACAGGTCAGAGAGAATTTTCTGCCTGAAGAATTCCATGCTTGGATAAAATTTTCTTTATTTTGCCTGCTACAGACTTTTACGAGCCGAAAAAGTAATTTGAGAACAGCAATCAACAGCCTAATTATCTATTAGACATCTACCGAATTTAAGTTTCGCCTCTGACTCGACAAGAGTTTCAGATACTTTTTCACAGATGTCTACGGTCAAATAGACAAGATTTTCCGTTTGGAGAACTTAAGAGCGTGGTAGATTTCAACAGAATACAGGGCTTGCATATGTCAAAAATTAACTTGCTAAAAAAAACAGGGAACGAAGCAAGTTTATCGGTTGCCGTTTCGGAATACCAGGGCGAGTTCAATCCAGAGTTAGAACCATTTAACCCGCAGAAAGAACCTGTGGCAACGCGAAAGGTAAACCCAAAAAATAGCAAAGTAGGTAAACTGATGCCGCTCTTTATTTCTGAACAAGTCGCTTCTATAGAAACCCCACATAATAAAATCCCCAGCCAGGATTTTGTAGGAAGATCATGCTTAAAGCTCCGCAAAATGTTGCCATCTAAAATTGGCGGTTGGTCCATCCATAAAAAAATTGGTGGCGGGTATTTCCTGGCAATAGCAATCGGATTTATTGGCTCCCTAAGCGGGCTGGTGATTGCCGATTACTATCAAGGACAAGGATTAAAACAATTCAATGACGCTCACCTACAAGCGCAATTGCTGGGCAATTTTAAAGATGCAGCACTGGCGGCACAATTGCAGGGAGCGCAGCTAGATTCTTTTGTAGATAATCCTGCCAAGCTGGAACTGAAAGAAGAGCAGTTTGTCAAGAGTATTGTTCAGGCAAAAGAGCTGCGGTTGCGTATAGAGAAGTTTGCCGACAGCCAACCTGCTTGGCTGGCAGCAAAGCCGGAAGTTCTCAAAAGTTTACTGCGAGATTGCATGGAAGATTTAGAATCCTACGCCGATACTCTCAAGTCAACTTTGCAGCAAATCCAGCAATCGCAACTGTCACCTCGGGAGATAGAGTCTGCCCGAAAACTTTTGGCGACAGAAAGCGGAAAAGGTGTAAAACAGCTTAACAGCAGCCTTGAGGAATTGAGCAAAATCCTCGATATTGCCCAGCAGCAAGAGGGGCAAGGTGGTGAAGTGATGGAGGATGCTCAAGGAATGGAAAAAGCCATAATTATTATTAGTATGCTGCTGTCGGTAGTGGTGGCTGGAATGGTGGCTGACCGCACCAGTCGGGCGATCGCCAAACCAGTGGTGAGCGTCACTCAGATTGCCGAACAAGTGGCGGCCGAGTCGAATTTTGATTTGCGAGTCCCCGTCACCGGACAAGACGAGATAGGCTCATTAGCTGTGTCTCTCAATCACCTGATTGAGCGAGTTTCCCAACATACTAAAGAATTAAAACAAGCTAAGGAAGCCGCCGTCACCGCTAACACTGCTAAAAGCCAGTTTTTAGCAAATATGAGCCACGAATTGCGGACGCCTTTAAATGCGATTATCGGCTACAGTCAACTACTTTCAGAAGATGCCCAAGATGCGGGATGCGATGAGTTTGTACCTGACTTGCACAAGATTCAGAAGGCGGGCACGCACCTGCTATCTTTGATTAACGATATCCTCGATTTGTCAAAAATTGAAACGGGGGGTATGAAACTGGAAATCCAGGAGTTTGACATCGCATCCCTGGTGGACAATGTTGCGTGTGCCGCGAAACAGTTGGTAGAGAAAAATGGCAATGTTTTAGAAATAGAGTGCGATCGAACTGCGGGTATCATGCACGCAGATTTCAAGAAAGTGCGGCAGGTTTTGATGCACTTGCTGAATAATGCTGGTAAGTTCACCAAAAACGGCAAGGTTAAACTGAGTGTCAGGCGCATTGCAGGAAGTGGCAAATTGAATGCCGCAGGGCGATCGGCGATTGACGATTCAATGCCTGCGGATGAAACTCATTCTGCGGCGATCGCTTGTCCGCTGCTGAATGTTGAAGAGTCGGATTGGATTTGCTTATCTGTTAAGGATACCGGAATTGGAATGTCGGAAGAACAACAGCACAAATTGTTTGAAGCTTTTGTGCAAGCTGACTGTTCAACAACGCGACCTTACGACGGCGCCGGATTGGGGCTGACACTTAGCCGCTACTACTGTCAGATGATGGGCGGGGAAATTTTGGTAGAAAGCGAAGAGGGAAAAGGGTCTATTTTCACTGTCCGTATACCGGCGGGAAATGGGTGATCTGATGTTTGGGCGAGAGATGTAAGGGGTAGGCAGAGGGGCGAACATGTATGTTTCAAACCTCTGGCTTTATGTCCAAATGCTTTAGTATTGTCAGTGGGGGCGATCGAACTCTATTAATTCTAATTGGTTATTTTGCCAATTCAAACAGCACAAACCGCTTGCTCCTGAGCTCCAACCTAAGTCTATGCCGATAAATTTCATATAGTTCTGGACGCAGGGGTGGTCAGAAACCGGCTTTTTTTGCGAAATACTTCGTTACAGCCGGCAAAAAACCCGGTTTCTTTGGCTTTGATGCGTGCACTCAACTTTTCTCCTGTTTCTCATCGGATGGTGGGGACTGTTTTTGCATTTGTTTTTGACGTTCTCTCACCGCTTGTTCCAAAATGAATGCTGACAAGCCGCTGATTGAACGGCGTTCCTCATTTGCCCACTCTTGAAGTAGGTCATAGATTCCTTCTCCTATCGAGGTTGATATGCGTTTAGACATTAGAGGTTAATTGTTTCTTATGTAAGCCGATCGTCATTGTCGAGTATTTTAGACAATTTTGTCGAATATGCACCACAACACTGCTTTTGCACAGCACTATGCGCCCGATCGCGCGCGCATGAATCAGCAATAAAAAACTTCAGTCCTCAGTTTGTTTGAGAGAGCGATCGCCCACACCTCACTCAACTTTTCTCCTGCTTTTCATCCGATGGCGGGGGCTGTTTTTGCATTTCCTTTTGATGTTCTCTGGCTGCTTGCTCCAAAAGGAATGCTGATAAGCTGCTGATTGAACGGCGTTCCCTCTCTGCCCACTCTTCGAGGATGTCATAGATTCCATCAGCCAAATAAGTGGTTAAGCGTTTGGTCATCCGAGGCTCAGTATTTTTTTGTTTAGGGCGATCGTCATTGTGCTGTATCTGGACTGTCTTGTCGAGTATACGTCATTTACGTTACATATATGTGGCGTTTAAGTGATATACTGTGAACAAGTCAAAAGCCAGCGTCATCCCTAGGAAAGTTCGTCGCTGGCTTCTGGCCCCTAAATAAGCAAGGAGGCAATCTCTATGGTACAGCCTGGAAGTGACGGCAGCGAATATACTCGCGGCTATCAACAAGCTTTAAATGATTTTGGCATCACGCAACTGCTGTCGGGTATCCGCAGCTACTCTGATGAGGATTTTGATGCCGATCGCGCGCGCATGACTGGGCCAGAGCTCGAAAGCTTTGCGGTGTTTCTGATTCTGCGCGTCGGGGCGAATCTCAAAGGAAGTACGATCGCCCGCTACCTCAACACTCTCAGAAAAGCAAATTCTCCGACGATCGCCGATCGCCCCGCGATCGAACTCAACTCAAATTCGCGAGGGAAAACATCTGAAAAGTCAAAGCAGGGCGATCGCAATTCTTGGGCGATCGTCCGAATCTTACCGAATGCTCAGCATTATACAATTGCCCGTTTTGTCAATCGCCAAGATGCGGACGATCGGCGGAGGGCTTTGTGTCGGTTTATTCCAGGGGGTGTGTTTGAAGTTGTGTGCGATCGGGCTTAATTAAAAAACACAAATCCCGTAGTCCGTCGGGGATTTTAACCCCCGCCGGACTGTTGTGTGAAATATCAATTGCAATGGACTTTTGCTAAAAGGTCGATCGCTTCAAAACCGCTTGTACTACAATTAAAATCCATACTCTCTTTACTAAAACCGATGGAAACCATCAATCTTAAAGAAGAAGTCCGCAGCTTAATAGATCGACTGCCTGAAAATTTTACCTGGTCTGACCTGATATCTGCAATTTATCACAGACAAGCCATGAAATCCGAACCTATCCAAGTTAAAGGCATAAAACAAGGTAAAAACATCCAATTGGCAGAAAATTTTAACATTCCTGACGGCTCCGAAGTTCTGATTGAAGTGCGGGAAGTTTCGCCTGTCAACCATGAGGAGAAGCTGAAAAGGATGAAAGAGTTTTTGGCAGCTTTGTCAGATGAAGACAGAGAGGAATGGAAAAAAATTGGAGAATTTCTAGAGAGCGATCGCACAACCAATAGAAAATCATCGGTGATGCCTCCTAAAAAGCGCCGTGTACCACTGTTTGGCAGCGATCGCGATTTAATTTCAATATCTGACGATTTTGACGAGCCATTAGAAGATTTCAAGGATTATATGTAATGAGACTTCTGTTAGATACCCATATTAAGTAAAGATTCTGCGTTTGATGTCTATTCTATTAATCGACTTTGGTAAATTTTGAAAAAGATGAAACGAATTATTAGCAGTGTTTTGGCTTTGAGTGTGTGTCTGACTCCTCTGAGTGTGCCGCTGATGGTGCAACCGAGTTGGGCGCAAAGTCAAAATTCACAGGTTGAAAAATTAAAGCAACTCATAGAGCAAGCACAGCAACAGGAAAGGCAAGGACAACCTCGACAGGCAATAGAAACATGGCAGGAGATTCTAGCCATTGCGCGACAATTTAAACAGAGACGAGGTGAAGCTATAGCACTCAATTATATTGGTCTTAACTACGACAGCATTTCCCAACCGCAAGAAGCATTGAAATACTATAACCAAGCTTTACCAATTACGCGGGAAGTGGGCGAGCGCAGGGGGGAAGCTAGTACTTTGAATAATATTGGTAGAGTTTACGACAGTATCGGACAACCGCAAGAAGCATTGAAATACTATAACCAAGCTTTACCAATTAGGCGGGAAGTGGGAGATCGCGCGGGGGAAGCTACTACTTTGAGTAATATTGGTGCAGTGTACGACAGCATTTCCCAACCGCAAGAAGCATTGAAATACTACAACCAAGCTTTACCAATTAGGCGGGAAGTAGGCGATCGCAGGGGGGAAGCTAGTACTTTGAGTAATATTGGTTTAGCGTACAACAGCATCTCCCAACCGCAAGAAGCATTGAAATACTATAACCAAGCTTTACCAATTACGCGGTCAGTGGGCGATCGCGCGCAGGAAGCTATTATTTTGAATAATATTGGTAGAGTGTATGACAACATTTCCCAACCGCAAGAAGCATTGAAATACTATAACCAAGCTTTACCAATTCTGCAGCAAGTGGGCGATCGCAGGGGGGAAGCTACTACTTTGAATAATATTGGTTTAGTGTACGACAACATCTCCAAACCGCAAGAAGCATTGAAATACTATAACCAAGCTTTACCAATTCTGCAGCAAGTGGGCGATCGCAGGGGGGAAGCTACTACTTTGAATAATATTGGTGCAGTGTACAACAGCATCTCCCAACCGCAAGAAGCATTGAAATACTATAACCAAGCTTTACCAATTCTGCAGCAAGTGGGCGATCGCAGGAGGGAAGCTGGTACTTTGAATAATATTGGTTTAGCGTACAACAGCATCTCCCAACCGCAAGAAGCATTGAAATACTTTAACCAAGCTTTACCAATTTGGCGGTCAGTGGGCGATCGCAAGATGGAAGCTACTACTTTGAGTAATATTGATGCAGTAAACAACAGAAGTCAACCGCCAAGCAGAACAAATATCCTCCAAACTCCGAAATAAATAAAGTTAATTCCCTGCTATATTGCAGGCAGTTAAGAACCGCTAAACTCTCCCCCACAAAGCCAAGCCGCCGCCCCTTCCCCTAGCCGCAATTATCCCATCTTCTACCAGAAAATATGCAAAAAATGCCTGCTTCCCCACACTCAAACTAAAAAATTCCGCCTCCCGCGCTTCTCCACCGCGAATAAATCCTTGATACACAGTTTTACCCAACAATTTCACCGTAATTCTGGTAAAATCAAAAGCTAAAATATTTTTATTAACCAAAAACTTAGTCGGCCCCGATAGAGTTAGTACGATCGCCCCAACTTGCACCGAATTTTCCACCCTGCCCGTTTCGCTATTCTCTTCCCCTTCAGCCACAGGTTCGGCCGAATAAGCAATTTGAATTTTCGCAATCCACTCAGGGATGTAACGTCCCGCACCCAACACAATCCCCGCTTTTTGTCGAGTCTTTTTGGTGCCGGTGATAAAGCAGAGTTGCCAGTTGCCGATTAATTGCTCGAAAGAATAGCGAATTTTATTTTTTTTCGCGTTTTTCTCAGCTTCTAGGAGGGCGGCGACTACAGCGTCAGGAGATGGTTTAGAATTAGATTGGGCAGCTTGTTCTAGAATAGATATATTTTCCATTTAATAATATACAGATTTGTATTTTAAGAGTGGTAGCTGAGTCGATCTCCCCCTAAATCCCCCTTAATAAGGGGGACTTTGAATGCTTCTAAGCCTGCCCTTGTTAACAAGAACTTTGACTGCTTCTTGTCCCCCCCTTATTAAGGGGGGCTAGGGGGGATCGAGCCTACAGTCAACTGCTTGCTTCTTCCCCCTTGTGTTTTGGAGGGCTAGGGACGATCGCATCTGTTAAATGCGTAAGTCCTAAAGCTGCAAGACATTGATAATATTAGCTGAAGTAGCGGAGAAAAACATGGTTGCGATCGCCCCCACAGACACAGAAATCATCATCATCGGCAGCGGAATAGGCGGCTTGACTTGCGCTGCAATGCTTGCCCGCTATGGCTTTGACGTTGTGGTTTGCGAAAGCCATTCGATCGCGGGCGGCGCCGCACACGGTTTTGAACGCGACGGATTTCGCTTCGACTCCGGGCCCTCCCTGTACTCAGGATTATCCTACAGCCCGTCTGCAAATCCGCTGCGGCAAGTTTTGGATGCGATCGGCGAAAAACTCCCCTGCATCACCTACGATACCTGGGGTTGCTGTTTGCCAGAAGGCGATTTCGACACATCCGTCGGTGCGAGTCAATTTGCTGAAGTGCTCGCACAACTGCGCGGCGCGGCAGCAGTCGCCGAATGGCGGCAACTCCAGCGCATCATGGAACCCTACGCCAAAGCTGCCATAGCCTTGCCCTCCCTGGCTTTGCGCTTCGATTTGGGCGCTGTTTTTACCCTCGGCCAATTTGCGCCGGCTTTCCTGCAAAGTGCTGGCGAGGCGATCGCACTTGCAGGCCCTTTCAGCAAAATTATGGACAAAAATGTCAAAGATCCCTTTGTCCGAAATTGGCTGAATTTGTTGTGTTTCCTGCTGTCTGGACTTCCCGCCGACGGAACGATCGCAGCCGAAGTCGCTTTCATGTTCGCCGACTGGTATCGCCCCAATGCAGTCTTGGACTATCCGATCGGCGGTAGTGCAGCTTTGGTAAATGCCCTGGTACGCGGTTTAGAGCGCCACGGAGGGCGGTTGCTGCTAAATTCCCACGTTGCAGAAGTTTTGGTGGAAAACAACCGGGCTGCGGGCGTGCGGCTGCGATCGGGCAAAATTATTCGATCGCACAAAGCCGTCGTCTCCAACGCTTCCGTTTGGGATACCCTGAAACTGTTGCCTGAAACCTCTGTCTCCCAAAGGTTTCGGCAAGAGAGGCAGGCGACGCCCGAGTGCGACAGCTTCATGCACCTGCATCTGGGAATAGATGCTGCCGGAGTGCGATCGGACTTAGCTTGTCACTACATCTTCGTCAAAGACTGGGAAATGGGCGTTTCTGCCCCTCTGAACGTCGTTCTCGTCTCGATTCCCTCCCTCCTCGACCCCGACCTCGCGCCTCCGGGAAAGCACGTCATTCACGCCTATACCCCCGGAAACGAGCCTTACGATTTGTGGCAAAAGCTCGATCGCACCAGCGAAGAGTACAAGCTGCAAAAACAAGCGCGCGCCGAGGTAATGTGGTTCGCCTTAGAGAGAATTATCCCCAATATTCGATCGCGCTGCGAAGTCACCTTAGTTGGGACACCCCTCACCCACGAACGGTTTTTGCGCCGCCATCGCGGTTCCTACGGGCCCGGAATTCGGGCGGGTAGCGGCTTGTTTCCCGGACCGACAACACCTTTAGCGGGGCTGTTTTGCTGCGGAGATTCGACGTTTCCGGGAATTGGTTTGCCCGCTGTTGCTGCTAGCGGGGCGATCGCCGCCAATACGATCGCACCTTTGTACAAACATTTGGAATTGATTCGGGAAGTTATTAGTTAGTTGTTATATCGATTCCGGTTGCACCGTCCGTGCTTGTTGACTGTTGACTGTTGACTGTTGACTGTTGACTGATGACTAATGACTAATGACTGATTTGATATCATTTCGGCGCAGCCGGAATGGATATTATTAGACCTCTCCTATAATTATTGTGGAACAGGCATCCTGCCTGTTCAAAACCTCCTTTTTAGGAAATGTTTATTAGTTATTTGTTATTTGTTAACGGAATTATTGAAGCGCTTTCCTAGCATAGGACGCGAAGCAAGAGCAAACAATAATTGTAAATACAGCAGTTCTCAATAAAGTGAGGTATGCCCTATGCCCTATGCCCTATGCCCTATGCCCTATGCCCGCTTATCAAGCGTACACCTCATGTTACTGAGAAAGGCTATAGTTAGTAAAATGTGACCGATATCTGTCAGCATAGAAATAGATAGTTCGATCGCAAAGAGGCCACCGTGCAACCCGTAGACTTTACAACTTTAACCGCAGCTTGCAGCGAACTGCGAGCCCAATGGCTGCCAGCGCGCTTAGAACAAGTCTACCAGCGCGATCGCTTCACCGTGTCCCTAGCCCTCCGCACCATGAAAGGGCGCGGCTGGATTGACCTTTCCTGGCATCCTGTGGCCGCCCGCATCTGCGTCGGCGACCCCCCGCCGCGCATTCCCGACACCTTCACCTTCAGCGAACAACTGCGGCATCAACTCAGCGGTTTAGCCTTGGTTTCCATCGCCCCCGTTGCATCCTGGGAAAGAGTCATCGACTTGCAATTCGCCAAACGCCCCGGAGAACCAGCCCTCTGGCACTTGTACGCCGAAATCATGGGGAAGTACAGCAACGTCATCCTCACCGCCCAAGACAACCTCGTTGTCACCTGCGCCCACCAAGTCAGCGCCAAACAGTCCACCGTCCGTCCCATCCAAACCGGGCAACCCTACGAAATGCCCCCGTCTTTGACCGATGCAGTGCCGAGTTTGAGTGAATCTCAAAACCGCTGGCAATCACGAATTAGCCTGGTTCCTGGGCAATTAAAGGGCAATCTGTTGAAGAATTACCGAGGGATGAGTAAAGCCTTAGTTTTGTCAATGATTCGATCGGCAAATCTAGACCCCGAACAATCCACCGACAGCCTGAATCCCCAGCAATGGCAGCAACTATTCCAGCGCTGGCTGTACTGGCTGCAATGCCTAGAAAACTCCAAATTTCACCCAAGTTTTACCCCCGAAGGTTACACCGTCATCGATTGGCCAAAACCCGACGAAACAGAAACAAATCCCGAAAACCAATCTAACTCTCCTCTTCCTTCTTCCTTCTTCCTTCTTCCTTCTTCCTTCTCTTCCGTTCAAGAAATACTCAACAGCTACTACACAGGCGAAATCAATCAACAAGTATTCGCCCAACTGCGGCATCAGCTTACCCAAAAACTCAACACCGTCCTGGCAAAACTGCGCCTAAAAGCCAACACATTTAAAGAACGCTTGCAGCAATCGGCAGATGCCGACACCCACAAATCCCAAGCCGACTTGCTGATGGCAAACTTGCAGCATTGGGAACCCGGAATGAAATCAATTTCCCTCCCCGACTTTGAAACCGAGAAACCAGTAATCATTCCGCTAAATGTGGAAAAAAACGCCGTTCAAAACGCTCAAGCAATCTACAAAAAACACCAAAAACTTAAAAGAGCTCGCATTGCAGTAGAACCATTGTTAGCCGCCGTACAGGAAGAAATCGACTATTTAGAACAAGTTGAAGTCGCACTTTCAGTATTGGAAACCTACCGCAACACCCAAGATTTGCAAACCCTCGCCGAAATCCGCGAAGAACTGATCCAGCAAAAATATCTAGACGTACCAGATTACCGCAGTACCGACAAAAATGCTGCGATCGAATTTCACCGCTACCAAACCCCCAGCGGCTTTGAATTATTAATCGGGCGCAACAACCGCCAAAATGACCAACTCACTTTTCGCACCGCCAACGACTACGACTTGTGGTTCCACACTCTAGAGATTCCCGGAAGCCACGCTTTGCTGCGTCTCAAACCCGGTACTGTGGCTGAAGAAACTGATTTGCAATTTGCCGCCGACATGACTGCTTACTACAGTCGCGCCCGCCACAGCGAACAAGTCCCGGTGGTTTATACAGAACCGAAATATGTATACAAGCCGAAAGGTGCTAAACCGGGTATGGTTGTATACAAGCAGGAGCGAATTGTCTGGGGCAGACCGCAGCAAGCTCCGGCTTGATTTATACAAAGTGCATAAAATAACTGAGCGGAGTTTTTAGGCAAAATAACAGGTTTGGTAGCGATAAACTTAGACAGAAACCGGGTTTTTGAAGAATTGTTTAATTATATAAAGTGAGCAAAAGTGCGATCGTCCCATCAAAATTAAAATGCGTCTGTAACCCACATTCCGCAGATATTCAAGCAGATTTAATTTCAAAGGAATTCATAATTGCCAAAACCTCAAATGATTGCAT
>NZ_JAUBVE010000084.1:0-29585 GCF_036705715.1 Microcoleus sp. AT3-D2
ATATTTATTTAACGATTTTACTAGCTTTTTCATTTTAACTCTTTTTTGACACATTCGCCAAAGTGAGATGCACCCCAATTATGCTGCCTATCTTTTTTGAGCAGCGGATTGGCTCAATCCTTACAAAGTATCGGTTTCAGGCTGCTTGTTACCCCCCCCAGCTCTATTAAGATGCGATTACCGTGGCATTGTGTAATCTACCAGAGAGATTGTACGTATTCGTACTCGCTATTGGCAGCTTACAGAATATAAATTGTGCAGAATTACCGATCGACTAAAAACACAATTCCCAATTCCCCAATTTCATCGCATTTCAGGAACTCTCACAGTCTCTGTAGGAGGCATCATGGCTTCTTTAGCATTCAACTTTTGATTCAACTCCCGAATCCGGCGCGAAAGCAAGCGAATAATATTCACCGCAATTCCCGGCGTTTCATCAATCGCATCATAAAGCTGCATTTGAGTCAGCATCAAACACTCGGATTGTTCGAGAGTAGAAATAGAAGCCGATCGAGGTTCCGCATCAAACAGCGACATTTCCCCGAAACAAGCCCCCGCTTTCAACTGTGCCAAATCCCGATCGCCTATATGCACCCGCACCGTTCCCGATACCAAAATATAGAGAGACCGCCCTTCTTGTCCTTCCGTAAAAATCCTGTGCTTGGAAGGAAACGAAAGTTCATCCATTACCGATGCTAGACGCACGAGAAAATCATCCCGCAGTTCCTTAAAAATCGGAACCTCCCTCACAAACAATAGGCGTTCGACGCTGGTTAACATAATGAGATGCAATGATTAATTTAAACTTAAAAAGGGGAAGAAGAAGGAAAATAAAAACTGTTGACGGTTGACGGTTAAGTGTTGACTGACAATAAAAACTGCCAACTGACAACTGACTAATATTACCTTTTTCCCCCAGCACCCAACTCTGCCATCATCTCTTCAACTTGAGCGGATACCAAATTATCGGGGTCATTTTGCAGCCTGGGCAACAATTCGACCAAAGCCCGCGGCGAGGCTATTTTCAAATAGGCTAACACTGCTTCGCGGACAAAACCCGTCGGGTGCTGAAGACACACGAGAGTTTGTTGAGCCGTAAGACTCCAGCGCGCTTCCCTCGCCAAGTGAAAGCAGCACGCCAAGGCCCAATCCGAAAGGAAGTGGCGCAATTCTAGCAAACGGCGCAAACGATCGCTAGGTGCTAGAGGTTTGTAAACCATCAATTCCGAGAGGTTGCTCAATTTTTCTCTTTCCGAGTGTTGATCTAACAAATTGATGAGCGATCGCTTCCTAGCTATATCCACAGTATTGTCGAGAATTTCCAATCCCCTAGCAACCAAAGAAGGTTGGCCAGAAGCGATGTTGAAAGCAGCGGCTTGTACCGTGTCCAGCGGATAAAGAAACTTCATCAGCAAAAAACACCGCTCCCTAGCATCAGCTTCCAACCCCGCCAGAGCCCGCTGCAACAATTGAGCCGTATCGTTCCCAGGTGCCCCGGTGCTGTTGGCTTCCCGATCCGAGAAATTGCCGTAGGTTGTTACCCCAGACAAATCTACTAGAGCTGCATAAATTTGACCGATAAACATTAACTCCTGTTCGATGAGAGTTTCCAAGCCGCTGCGGCCGATGCGGTCTAGAACCCCTTCTATCCCCGCTTCCGAAGGCATTTTTAACAGGATGCGGAGGATATTGCGCCTCGTCGTTCCCCAAGCCGTCATCAAATTACTCACCAAAATGTCGATCGCCTCATTTGTCCCAATTTGACCCAGAGCCGTCCAAGCTTGCAACCTGACCAAATCAGACTTGTGGATATCCTCAGCCAAATAAACGAGCAAAGGGATGGCATCGTTGTGAAGTTTGACTATAGCCTGCAAAGCAGCTTCCCTAGTCGATTTGTAACCGAGTCCGCGCAGCAGCGAAGGATAATATTCTTCCGAATGAGTAGACGAAATCACGTCTAACAGAGCGCAGCGCACTCGCAGAGATTCATCTTGCAACAGATTGGGGATGTACAGCCGCAGTCCTTGCAAATAATCAGCTTCTCCCAGAGCCCGTGTCCCCATAACACGTTCCCGCTCTTGTTTGTGCGTCAGCATTTGGCGCAGCGTGTTAGTAGCCTCTGCCTTTTGCTGGCGATCGCCCCTTCTCATAATTAAAGCAGCCGCCGTACCCCGCACGACCGGATCGACCGTCGGCTGCAAGTAAGGCCGCAAGCTCTCAATATTCGGTTCAGCTTCCGTCAGCCAGATGTAGCGCAAAGCCAAGGCCAGCACCTCCGGCGGCAATGATTGCTGCGAGAGTGCGCGGACAGATTCTAAATATGCGGGGTTCGGGTGTTGCAGCATCGTTTCCAAGCTCTGGCGCTGCAAACCTGGGGACAGCGAATCGAGTAGGGGAGCCAGAACTTCTCCGACATTTTTGGGGTCAATTTGCGTCAGGAGTTCTATGCAAGAGCGCTTTTCATCTTCGCCCCCCGGCTTCTGTAGAGTTTCCACCACTGCGCGCTTGAGAGCTTTGAGGTCAACGTCTGTGACACCCAAGCGCCCCCGTTCTGCACTTTTGACCAACAAACCCACGTATTGAGAGCGGATCAACCATACGACAAACACCCACAACAGTGCCAATATGACGATAACGCCAATAAATATCAAGCTTTGCTGGTCGTGAAATACATTTTCGTCTTGCTGGGGGAGTATCTTGCCTGTCACCCACAGCATAATCAGGATGCCTACTCCTGTAGCTCCGCAGGACAAAGGTTCGCCCACACCGTTGACCAAAGTTTGAATTCCCGATCGAATATTGTCGGGAATCGGTTGGAATAAAACCGGGCTAACAGTTTCCAACAGCGTGTAGTGCAGCAGTTCGTCTAAAAATCTCAGCAATATCAGTCCGATGAACACAGATACTAGCTGGCCCAGGGATGCTCCTATGGTCAGCACCCCGAGTATCGCGATACCCGACGGCAAAATCACCGCCGTCACGAATACACCGATTCTTTCTACCAAGCGACTGGATGCGAACCACTGAGTCGCCACTTGAAACAGGCCTTGTATGCCTTCGTAAATGCCCAGGAAGCTAGCAATCCAGCTCGCTCCGTCCCCCGGGTTTTGGTATTCTAGCTGGCTGTAGAATTGGAAATCTACCAGCACGTAGACGACTTCTGCGAGGATGAAGAAACTGACTAGAGGTACGGCGTATTTTTGGAGGGGGCCTGTAACTTTGCGGGCGGTAAATTCTTCTTGGTCGTCGTCTTCGTCATCCGTCCAGTGAGCCGTTTCCGGGAATGCTTGGCGGTATTTTTCCGTGAGGTAGTAAAGTAAAACCGAGCCTGTCGCCACCATCAACCCGGATATGAGGGTAACGTTTTGGAGTCCAACTACGCGCAGCAAAACAGGCAGAGAAAATCCGCTGACTACTCCAGCTACTAGATAGCCGCTACTGACTAGCGGATAGGTGCGCTTGATTTCTCTAATATTAAAAAGTTGGTTGGAAGTGATAGAAGTATTAAGGTCGTTAAGGACATAGCAAGCTTCTACCCACAGCCACATCAAAAAAATAGTAATAAAAGCGATGCTGACACCAGCTATCTTAGTATTTTCGTAGCCGATGCCGAATCGAAACAAAAATAGCGGTATCGACATCATGGCCAGAACAACCACTACGGTGCGCCTTAGCGGCAGGATTTTTTGCAGCCACGAGTAGACAAATCCCAGGCCAGAACCGATAAACGCGCTGGCTATGTAAATCCAGGGCATTTTGTCTGCACCAAATTCATCTAGAAAAAGACCTACTGTGCTCAGTTCCAGCCAGATCAGCCCGACGGAGGTTAGAGTGTAGACGACGAACATCAGTACGGTTCGCTCTACTTCTTCCGATCGCAGGTTGAGCGATCGTAGCACTCCTTGTCTTACTCCCGCCGAACCGCTGATTTGAAAATTTTCCATGCAGCGTTGATTTCCCTGTGTGGTAGCTTATTCCTGACTAACTTCGGAAGTCATCAGCTATTAGTCACCAGTTTATAACTGATGACTGATAGCTGATGACTATCTATTTATACTTTCTTCGGCGACAGCAGCATCATCATACTGCGTCCTTCTTTTTTGGGGGCTTGCTGCACTTCTGCGATTTCCTGCAAATCTGTGGCCATGCGCTTAAGCAAGTCCTCTGCTAGGTTGCTGTGTTGGATTTCCCGACCTCTGAACATGATCGTGGCTTTTACTTTGTCCCCAGATTTGATAAAGCGGTCTGCTAGTTTGAGGCGCACTTGGTAGTCGTGTTCTTCAATTTTGTAGCGCATCTTCACTTCCTTCACGTCGGCAGTGTGTTGCTTCCGCTTTGCTTCTCGCGCTTTCTTTTCCTGCTCGAATTTGTACTTCCCATAGTCCATTACCCGGCATACGGGCGGGTCAGCTTTGTCGCTGACAAGTACGAGATCGAGTTCTTTTTCTTCTGCCAGGCGCAGCGCTTCTGCAGGCGTCAATATCCCTAGTTGCGCGCCGTCGGTATCGATCACCCGGATTTTGGGGTATCGAATATTTTCGTTGATCTGGGGTAGGTTGCGATTTTGTCTTCTTTCAATCACAGGCATGAATGGTTTTACAAGCAGTAGTTTAATAGCGAAGCTTCTTGATAGTTACAGATTTGACCGGTCAATATTTCACGATTGACGATCAAACTGTTTTGTAAGGTTTTACCCTTACCGGACGTACTACCGCGCCCTGTGTCCCCTCCGCTAAAGCCTTGGGGAGTATTTGGACGATCGTAAATGAATTCTTACAATACTTGCTATTCTACTCAGTCTGGCTGAGTTTCTGCCTAGTTTTATTTTAACTTCACACACGATCGCCCGCCCGCTTGCCCGATTTATGACAAAACCGTCAAAAATTCAGGGTAAAAGCTTAAGGATGAGGTAAAACCGCTTTTCCTAGCCCATCTCGCCCGGTCTGGCAAGTCCCCAAGTCGCCTGATTTGCCTTGTAGAATAGGTATAAGCAAGTGTAAATTTATGTTGCGAGCTGAGGCAAAATTGACAAATTCTCTGCTGTGGCACCAACGGGTGGGAACTCAACGAGACTGGATGTGGCGGGGTTGGCAAACTCGCTACACTTATTTGCGGCCGATTTTGGCGCGAAATCAAGGCGCGATCGAATCTCAAGATTCTCCGGCGGAACCAATTGCCCCGCGCGCATCGGGAACGCCGATTATTTTACTGCACGGGTTTGGAGCTTCGATCGGTCACTGGCGACAAAATCTCGCCCAACTCGCCGAAAACCAAACCGTTTACGCTTTGGATTTGTTGGGGTTTGGCGCTTCCCAAAAAGCTCCGATCGACTACTCTGTGTCTTTGTGGGTCGATCAAGTTTATGATTTTTGGGTGACTTTTATCAGAGAGCCGGTAGTCTTGGCAGGAAACTCGATCGGCTCGCTAATTTGTCTGGCCGTAGCTGCTGCTCACCCGGATATGGTGGCCGGCACGGTGATGATTAGCCTCCCAGACCCCTCTGTGCGAGCCGAGGCGGTGCCCGGATGGCTGCTTCCCGTGATCGAAGCGGTTGAAAGTTTGTTTGTTTCCCCGATCGTACTCAGGCCTTTGTTTTATTTTGCCCGCAAGCCTTCTTTTGTCCGTCGCTGGGTTGGCTTTGCCTACTCCAACCCCGAAGCTGTTACCGACGAATTAGTGGAAATTCTAGCAGGGCCTGCGGGCGATCGGGGAGCAGCCCGCGCCTTCTGCGCTTTATTTAAAGCTGTAGGCAGTTCAAAATTTTGCCCCAGTGTCAAGATTGTGATGCGAAATTTAACGATTCCCATGCTGTTAATTTGGGGCAAACAAGACCGGATGATTCCCCCTCGCTTCGCCCGACCCCACCAATTTGTCGAATGCAATCCCAATTATGTAGAGCTAGTTGAATTAGACAATGCGGGCCACTGTCCCCAGGATGAATGCCCGCAACAAGTAAATCAAGCAATTTTGAACTGGATGAGCCGGAATTTTGCACCTATGGGCGAGAGCGAATTGCAGCACTGTTGATTAGACATGGGGCCGTGGATTACTAAGGGAAAAAAATAACTTGCAGGTATCGATCCCGCTCAGAAATAAATTTGCTAGAACTCGATCGCACCGATGGTATGGTATAGCAGATGTTGAAGGCTATAGTGGCGAAGCGGAGCGGGTAAAAAGAAGTCCTGCAAGAAGGCGCAATCGACCGCTTAGGTTTCAAAAATTAAGAACGTCCTCACCGTCAGGGCGGTTGCTATAGTACAAAACTTCCCTATCTTGAGAGTCAGTCGATTTGAGGTTCCAGATTGACCACGAATTTCTTGATGGTACCCGCCACGTGATTTATCCGTGGAATCAATCCAAAATCGAAAATCTAAAATCCTCAAGCCCCCGCATTTATCCGTGGGGTCGCCTCTAAAATCTAAAATCTAAAATCTAAAATCGATTGACTCCCCAGCCGCTATCTAGAGGCTTGAACTAACCTAAACCACTTGTTGGCTGGGGACCACTCCTGCAGGAAAGTAAGTCTCCGTCTTTCTGTGATGTCATGTATCTACTGTTATTGATTGCCCCTTTTTTTAGAAGGTCAGAGATTGACACAATCACCAAGATAGTGTATCTTCTCTAACTGGTAGTACAGATCCAAGTTATGCAGTTAGTCGAAAGGCAAGTCATTAAACCAAATCACAGGTTTTACCCAGAAGCCGATCGATTGTCTTTGCTGTCCAACAAACTTTACAACTGCGATAACTACTATATCTACGGTCAAAACTTTTTCTCAGGTCAACCAACCAATGCTCTGGGTGTCGATCGTTCACTCAAAAAGAGTCTAAAGTACAAAGCATTGTCGGCCGAAGTAACACACAAAACTCTCCGATTACTGCTGAAAACATGGACTAGCTATCATAATGTTAAATTGGCGGGCGCGATCACGATCGCCCCACTAAGTTTCAAGCAGCACCGAAAATCCCTGATTTAAAAATTCAGAAAAAAAGAGAGCAAGGGCGATATGTAGTTGTATTTAACTGTCAATCTGTTAGCAAAAAAGCTTTACCCAAAGAATATGTCAGTTTGTCTGGGACTAACATTTGACGGCCTAGAAAAGTTACCTAAATCTTGAAAATCCGGATTGTTCGCGAGGTAAGTTGTTAAGTTATTGAGGTAGTTTAGGAAAAGTTAGAACAAAACGCAAGTGTAAAGCGGATTATAACCCTTGCCGTAACGAGCTTCGCCAACATTAAAGAGCTATGAAACCCCTCCCTGGAAAAACGGTAAAATTCTACCTTCTAACTTGTACCTTCTAGCTTCAAGAAACACCTTGTTTCTTGCTCCTAAAAATAAATACCTTCTCTTGTGCCAACAATCTTTCAGTCTGCTTATAACCGATCGCCCCCAAGTATACGGGAAAGTTCAAAAATGCCGGGATCTGGCATTTTGGAGCCTGTTAACGCATAAAAAAGTCAATTTAGCCAACAACTGACGGCCCCCGTGCCCCCGGTCTGCTGGCGGCTAACTGCTGAAAGCCGATCGGGCAAGCAGCGCCCTTCCAGCTTTTGGCAGTAACGCAAACGAGGAAAAAACTGTCGTGAAATTCCACTGGCTACTACCGAGTTTCTTAAGTGTATTTTTGCTCGCCGGAGCCGCCGAAGCAGCTAGACTGCAATCTTGGCGGTTTGATGCTTCAGAGAACCGGCTTTACATTACAACAGACGGGGGAGTACAACCCAAGGCTCAACTGATTTTCAACCCGATGCGGTTGGTAATCGACTTGCCGGGGACGAGTCTGGGTCGTCCCTCGGTCAGCAAACCGCTCTCAGGGGCGATCGAATCGGTGCGGGTAGGTCAGTTTGACAACGATACGACCAGAATTGTGGTCGAGATCAGAGACGGGTTTACTATAGACCCTCAGCAAGTAAAATTCCGGGGTATTTCTCCGAGCGAGTGGACAGTGGATTTGCCAACGCCGGTGCGGGCAGAAACTCAAAATCCGATTTCAGAGCCAGGGGGAGAAAGGTTATCGGTTGAACCTTCAGCATCCCAAGCCCAGTCGGCTGAGGCGACTGTAGTTCAGAACGTTCAGGTGACGGCCGACGGTTTTTTAGTCCGCACTGCGGGCGGTCGCCCCCAAATTAATTTTCAACAAAGTCGGGCAGGGGACATCGCCACCCTCGATATTGAAGGAGCTAGTTTAACTCCAGGCCTAAGCAGCCAACAGCCTCAAACGAACGGTCAGCACGGGGTTGACAAGATTGAAGTCCGGCAACTGCCAACAGACCCGCCCGTTACCCGCGTGACTTTGCGAATGAAGAGTCCTAATACTCAGTGGCGCGCGTCTGTGAGCAATTTAGGCGGGGTTGTGCTATTGCCTGGAAGTGTAGTAAGACAGCCCTCGGTTTCCCGCCGCCTGACTGTAGATCCTCCGGCTAGACAAGCTCAAGGAAATTTAGCAAGAGTTCAGTCAATTGATTTAGCCAGTAACGGCACGCAACTGGTGGTGAGAACTGACCGCCAAGTCTCCTATACCAGCGGGTGGGACCAGGGGTCGAGAGCTTACTGGATCAGGATCGCCTCTGGTGTCCTGACGGGGGAAATTCCTCAGCTCGATGCCAACAGTCCTGTATCGTTTACTGCCAGCCAAGAAGATGCGGAGACTGTGGTGATTTGGGTGCAGCCGCGATCGGGGGTAGAGGTAGGCAGGGTGACGAGACCGAACCCGCAGTTGCTGTCTTTGCAGTTGCGATCGAATGCTAGCGCGCAGCCTTTGACTCGCACTCCCAATTTGCAGCCTTTGCCGAGAAGGACTTTCGGAACCGATGAGTTGCCCCAAGCTTCTAACCGCCGCGCCGTAGTAGTGATCGATGCTGGTCACGGTGGTCGCGATCCGGGGGCAGTCGGGATTCAGGGCATTCAGGAAAAGGAGATTGTTTTGGATATCTCGCTTCAGGTGGCGAGGCTGCTGGAACAGCAAGGGGTGCAGGCGGTGATGACTCGGACTGACGACAGGGAAATCGACCTGGAACCCCGAGTTTCTTTGGCGGAACGGGTGAATGCTAGTTTGTTTGTCAGCATTCACGCTAATGCGATTAATATGAGTCGGCCGGATATCAGTGGGATTGAGACTTATTATTTCAATAACGGCCAAGATTTGGCGAGGGTGATTCACGCCAGTATTTTGGAGGGGACGGGGGCGAGTGACCGCCGAGTGCGGCAGGCGCGATTTTATGTTTTGAGGAAGACTTCTATGCCTTCTGTTTTGCTGGAGGTGGGTTTTGTCACGGGTGCTGAGGATGCTGCTAGGCTGTCTGACCCAGCTTACCGCAGTCAAATGGCGGCTTCGATCGCTCGCGGCATTTTACTTTATCTTCAACAAAGATAATGGGCAGTGGGCAGTGGGCAGTGGGCAGTGGGCAGTTGACTGTTGACTGTTGACTGTTGACTGTTGACTGTTGACTGTTGATTAATGTTATTGGTTATCTGTTATTAGCCACAGCAAACGATTAACAAATGACAACTGCTTTCCTGACAACTGCTTTCCTGGCAACTGCCAACAGATAACTAACTATTAACAAATGACAACAGACTCTGGACAACAAAGAATCGGTATTTTTGACAGCGGCGTGGGCGGTTTGACTGTTTTGACCCAGTTGTACCGACAATTGCCCAACGAATCGATACTTTATTTTGGAGATACGGCGAGGCTGCCTTACGGCACTCGCACGCCGTCAGAAATTGTGGAGTTTGTCCGCGAAATTATGGCCTGGTTGGTGGAACAGGATGTGAAAATGGTCATTATGGCCTGCAACACCAGTTCTGCTTTGGCGATGGAGATGGTGCAGGCTGAATTTGATATCCCGGTGCTGGGAGTAATTCTGCCGGGGGCCCAGGCTGCGGTGCAGCAAGGCAAGCGGATCGGGGTCATAGCAACTCCTGCTACGGCTGCTAGCAATGCTTATCGAAATGCGATTTTGGAGATGGACGATTCTTGCCTGGTGTGGCAGGTTAGCTGTCCGGCTTTTGTGCCGCTGGTGGAGCAAAACCGGATTCACGACCCTTATACTTGTGAGGTGGCTCGGGAATATTTGGCTCCTTTGATTCAGCAGCGCATCGATACGCTGATCTACGGCTGCACTCATTATCCGCTGTTGGCTCCTGTGGTTCGCTCGCTTTTGCCTGCTGGGGTGACATTGATCGATCCTGCGGTACGGGTGGTGGCTGCTGCAGCCAGAGAATTGGAGCTTTTGGGGCTGCGGAATCCTGGTACTGCGCTACCGACCCGTTTTTGCGTGAGCGGCCCCCCGCAGCAGTTTGCGGAATTGTCGGTGCAGTGGCTCGGTTGTACTCCTGCTGTTGAGAAAATATCCCTGCCGACAGTTGTACGTAGCGAAGCGGGGCGTAAGCCATCGCCCGTCCCACTGGAATCTGCCGAATAAGCCGGAAAATTTATCCGTTAATCTAACCCCCCAAAACTCAGGTAAAGCTGGCTCTGGGGGGTTTAATTATTGCGATCGAACCTAGCAATTACACATCAATAGGTAATAATATTGAAGAAAAGCTTTGATTAACAATGCAAATAACGTCCTATATGTGCTGGAGCTATTCAGCCTTGAACCATGTCAACCTATGTATCGCAAGCAGTTTTACTTGTAGACGGCTATAACATAATTGGACTTTGGCCTCGACTCCGAGAGAAGCGCGATCGCGACGAACTCGAAACAGCTCGCCGCGAGTTGATTGAGGTTTTAGTTAACTACAGCGCTGTTCAAGATTTTGAGGCTCGACTGGTGTTTGACGCCCACTATCGAGATACTCCCGGCGTTAAAGAAATTATTACTAAAAATTTATCGGTGCACTACACTGACTTCGGTCAGACAGCAGATACTTATATTGAAAAATCTTGTGCTAGTTTGCGCTACGATTTGCGGGTCAAAGGCAAAGGTCGCATGATTGTCGCCACCTCAGACCGAGCGCAGCAATTGACCGTAGTCGGCTACGGTGCCGAATGGATGTCCGCCGAACAACTAGCGGCTGATGTAGAATCCACCGCCCGCCGCAGCGAGCGTCGGCACAAATCCCGCAAACAAAATTCCAGTCGCTTTCTCTCCAGTTCCCTCGATCCAGAATCCCAGCAGCGCCTCGCCAAGTTGAGAATGGGGCTGCATTAGCTGCTGAAACCCGCTCGCTGTCTGATAAAAAAAAAGTTTCTCAAAGGCCTTGCCAAATCGAGTAAGTTCAGCTATTGTTAGTAAATGTGGGTAACAAAAACCCCCAATCCTCGGTAGCTCAGTGGCAGAGCGGTCGGCTGTAATGAATGCAAGCCTTTGGCATCAACCAAAAGCTACAGTGACATAGCAGCTCTATCCGGTAACGGATACTGAAAAATCGGGTGAATTCAAGGAAACCGCAGCACTTCGGGTGGCGGCAATCTTGAGCCAAGTCTGGCGAAAGGCAGCGGTTACGATCGCAAGTAGCCGGAAAGGTGCAGAGACTAGAGATGAGGAGCCTAACCAATAAATCTCATAGCGCCTGACATCCGACGACAGATCACAAACATGATTTGTAGGGATGATGAAATAGTCCGCCCCCTTCGGAAACGTTGGGATAAGTGTAACCGATTGGTCGTAGGTTCAAATCCTACCCGGGGAGTTAGTAAAAGTCTGAAGTTGGAATTTTCCAGCTTCAGACTTTTTGTTTTTTAAGATTTGAGATAAGCTGTTCAGCATTTAAATTTTTTGCCTGAAAGCCAGGGTGCAAGGAGTCTAGGCTTCAAAAATCCCAATTTAAATGCGTATCAGCTTAGTTTGGGGTCAAGCTTTCTGGTAGAGCCTTAATTCACATCGCTGTGAGTGTGAATTAACTCACCTTCCATAGGTATGGAAATATTCAACTTAGACAACTCCGGGTTTAATATCGCCTTGACAATACCAGAACTCACCATCACCTCCAAACAACCAAGGGCTTGATGAAGAGCTACTCGAGCGTGTTGCACAGAAAAACGCTCTCCAAACACCAGTACCAACTGCCGATAAATTTGTTCAATGTACTGAGTGCGGCTCAAAATGTCAATCAGCAAACCATATAAACCTGTAATAGGCAAGCGCTGACCGTTCTTCACATAACACTTGATCTTGCTAATTTGACCAGCATCATAAACAGCTACAAACTCGACTTCCGCATCCAATAAATCTAACTGAAAAACATTGTATGCCGAAAGTAGCCACGGAACCTCCTGCTGCGAGAAACGTTGCATCACCTGTTTCATAGAACCCAAATCAAATCCAGCAATCACAGCTTGACCCAAAATATCATTCGTGAATCCGCCTTGAGCCAACCACTGAAAAGCTTTTTCCGGGCTTAAATTCAACCCAGAATCCCGCGCGATTTCCCTAGAATGCTCTTGTAAATCAGTGAATTGACCGTTAGCAGCGTACCAGTAATCGGCGAAGCGAATATGCTGTTGCACTCGGCGTCGTTGATTCCCATCGTATTGAGTTTTCAGCCAGTTAGCCTCGTGCTTCTGCTGCTCTAGTTCCAAAATTGTGTAAGCCACTTCACGGGCACCAGTGTGAGCTAAAGTCATGCCAGCAGCTAAAATAGGATCAGCAAAACCTGCTGCTTCTCCGACCAAAAACCAGTTTTCTCCTACTGTTCTATCAGCCAAAAATGACCAATCTTTTGTAGTTTCAATCTTTCCGGTACTGGTAGCATTAGCGATTAACTTGCTGATGCGGGGTTCGCTTTTGAGTGCTTGAGAGTATATATCCTCTGGCCGCTGTTTCATCTGCTTGTAATGTTCCGCAGGGCAAATAAAGCCGATACTGGTGCGAGTGGGACCCAAGGGAATAAACCAAATCCACCCGTGACTCAAACTCATTACCTGTACGCGGGTGCCACCAACGCCAATTTCATCAGCCCATTCAGCGTTTGTCCAGTAGTCCCAGATAGCGATATTTTGCAACCGCGTCGGGCAGTGTGTTTCAATTCCTAAAACTCGTCGCAGCACCCCGATGTGGCCGGAGGCGTCGATGTAGTAGCGGGCAGTTATTTGTTCTTGCCGCAGGTGCAGGGCGGTAATGCGATCGCCCTCTGTATCTACTTTAACAACGGGCGTTTCTTCTCTTACTAAGCATCCCATTTCTTCCGCGTGACGCAGCAAAATTTCATCATATTTTGCTCGATCAACTTGGAAAGCAGTTTGCCGTCTCTGTCCCTCAAATTTAGCAGGACGCTGCTCATCTTTAAACTGTTCAGGCTTGATAAAATTAAAATCCCAAGGATGCGGATCTGTCCCCCAGCGATAGGTAGCGCCGATTTTAATCGGGAAGTCGGCTGCTTCTACTTTATCCCAGCATCCCATTTCTTGAAGCACATCGCTAATTTGAGGTAATTGGCTTTCCCCAACGTGATCGCGAGGGAATTTTTCTTTCTCTACGATTAGCACGCTCAGATTGGGATTATATTTCTTTATCAGAGTGCCAGCAGTGCTCCCAGCGGGACCGCCGCCCACAATAACAACGTCGTAATGGCTCATATCAAATAGGGATAGTAGATGCTGAATTTGGGCATTGACGAGACAAATCTATGAATGTTCAGCCTCGCTCATTCGGAGGCTGAATACTTATTTACAACAGGTTTTATCTGAGATGTTGCACCCTTTTCAAAAACAGGCTTTCCGGCCTGTTTCGCAACAAATAAATTCTCTTGTGGAATGGGCCCCAGAACCCGTTCATAAAAGGCTTATTCACATTGGTGCAATATCTCAGTTTTATCCGACTGCTAGTTTCTCATCTTCTGCTATGGGAGAACTCTGAGAAATATCCAGATTCTCAGTCCAAGTATGAGCAATATCCAAATTCTCAGTCCAAGTATGAGCAATATCCAGATTCTCAGTCCAAGTATGAGCAATATCCAAATTCTCAGTCCAAGTGTGGATAAGATTCGGTGCTAGTTCATCGATCGCAGTTGAAGAATTGCTGTTAACTTCTGACATGATGAGTCTCCTTGTAAGTAATAAATTTTGTCTGGTTCTAAGAGTTGAAAATTTTACATCTGGTAAGCTACGCAGCTTTTAAAGGTTGCAAAATATCGCGGGGTTTGGCAAAAGGTTGCTCAAAGCTATGCGTTTTTGCATAAACCAGAAGCTCAGCCGTCAGTTTCGTGAAAGCTTCAAACAAATTCTCAACTACCTCAAAAGCCTCTTGACGGCTTTCAATAGTCAGTTGTATTGTTTCGCTCAATCGCCTCTGCTGAGGTAAATCCTTACTGTGGTTGTTTTCCACCTCCAAATGAAAGCAGCCAAAATAAAGAAGCTCCTTTTGAGTAATGGTTCGCAGTTCTTCGGCAATTGGTGCTGCCGTTGACAAGAAAACATTACCAGTTGCTTCTATCACTTCCAGGATTGCTAACTTAGCGATCGGACTGGCCCCAAAAGCGGAGCGAAAAATTTGATGTGATACCCACCGCGAAGCTTTAGTTTCTTCATTCCAGAGAAAATTTAAAGCATCACTGAACTTGACCGCTTTGTTAATACCCAGTGTTTCCAAATCTTCCAAAAACCACAACCAGTGATGATCGTCTTCATAAGTATGATTGTTAACTATTACCTGAATAGGATCGTTGGTTGGTTCTTCTCGGAAGACATACTTGTTAAATTCACCAAAACTCATCACGAAAGGAGAAACACAGGGAGCGAAAGCTAGGCGTTGTCTTGGGTCTATACTTGTGTCTCGCATAAACTCAAATAGCCCAGATTTAGCAAATTCTTGCTTCTTCTTTTCAATCAATGCTAAGACTTCTTCCATTGTGATGCACCTGATTACGATCAATAGGCTAGTAACTTAATCACGAAGTACCTGTGATTTGAATCAATAATTTTTGTGTTTTACATCACGTTGAATTGTGTTCTCGATCGTATAAACCAGCGTTTTCCAGGCCCGGGCGTCCCATTCTTTCTTGGTGAGAAGGCTCAAAAATTTAGCGAAACCTTGAATGTATATGGATTTGTCTGTCATGTGTGCGATCGACAGAACCAACTTTGTTACAATAATGTAATGCTCAACTGCGTGAAGTGTCAGACCGTACATATCAGCGGGAGATCCAACCAGATGTGCTGTTGTCAGCCAGTTCACACCCCCCTAAACCTTTACCCATCTACTTCCCTCAAAAAACACCGAGTAATTACTTAAATTCTAATGTCTCTCAAACTACACAATTAACTAAAAATACTTAAGTACCATCCGTCCGCCCTTCGATCGACATCAAGGGCAATGTTAACCCAACACTTAGTCAGAGAATAAAAGCCATGAATGCACTTCCCGGTTACAAAATCACAGAAGTTGTTCAACTTGGTGTGAAGTCCATCATTTATCGCGCCGTCAGAGAGTCAGATAGATCGCCTGCGATCGTTAAAACACTCAATACCGACTATCCCACAATAGAAGAAATTACCCGCTTGAGACATGAATACAAAATTAGCTCAAATCTCAAACTCGAAGGGATTGTCAAACCCTATAGCTTAGAAAAATATAAAAACAGTTTCGCTCTCATATTAGAAGATTGCGGCGGTCAATCTCTCAGACACCATCTAGCGGGTAAAAGTATTAAAATTCCAAAATTTTTGCCCCTGGCTATTCAAGTGGCTCAAACTCTCGGAGAAGTGCATCAAAACCAGATTATTCATAAAGATATCAAACCCTCAAATATTATCATTGCCCCAGATTTTCAACAAGTAAAAATCACAGACTTTAGCATGGCAACGCGCCTATCTAGAGAGGTTCACCAAAATAGCAATACCACCGTGCTAGAAGGCACTATAGCCTATATATCCCCAGAGCAAACCGGTCGGATGAACCGCGACCTAGACTATCGAACTGACTTGTACTCTCTAGGAATCACGTTTTATGAAATGCTGACAGGAGAGTTGCCCTTTAATTCCACCGACCCCTTAGAATTAATTCACAGCCACATTGCGGTGACACCAGTTCCTCCCCATCAACTAAACAATGAAGTCCCGCAGATAATTTCATCCCTTGTCATGAAACTATTAGCTAAAAATGCCGAAGACAGATATCAAAGTGCCTTTGGAGTAAAAGCAGACCTGGAAAATTGTCTAACTCAGCTACAAACTACTGGAAAAATAGAAAATTTCATTCCAGGGACACTTGACAAATCAGGTCAATTTTTGATTCCCCAAAAACTCTACGGTCGCACACAAGAAGTCGCTGATTTGATGGCATCATTCGATCGAGTCAGTTTTGGAACAACTGAGATGGTGTTGGTGAGCGGTTACTCAGGCATCGGCAAAACCTCAGTTGTCAGTGAAATTCACAAACCAATTGTACGGCAGCGGGGTTATTTTATTACTGGCAAATTTGACCAGTTTAAGCGGGATATTCCTTATGCTGCAATAACTCAAGCGTTTGAGTCATTGATGCAGCAGTTATTAACAAAAAGCTCAGAAGAGTTAACATTTTGGAAACAAAAGTTATTGTCAAGGCTGGGTAAAAATGGTGAAATTATTATTGATGTTGTCCCTTCTGTCGAACTAATAATTGGTTCGCAGCCTGCTGTTCCACAATTGGGGCCGACAGAATCTCAAAATCGCTTTAATCGATTGTTCAAAGAATTTCTAAATGTGTTTGCCCGATTGGAACACCCATTAGTTCTATTTCTGGATGATTTGCAGTGGGCAGATTTAGCTTCTTTAAAATTGATTCAAGAACTGGTAACAGACTTGGATAGCCGATATTTTTTAGTGATAGGAGCCTATCGAGATAACGAAGTAAATTCAACCCATCCGTTAGTTCAAACTGTAGAAAAAATTCAACAGACTGGTGCTGCTGTACATAACATTATCATCCCGTGTTTAGAGTTGAGCAGCGTCACTGAGCTAGTACAGGATACTTTGGGTAATGAAACCGAAAAGTTAAAGTCTTTGACACAGTTAATTTTTGATAAAACTGGCGGAAATCCATTTTTTCTAACTCAACTGCTCTCAACTATTCACTCAGAAAAACTGTTAGCTTTTGATTTCTCTGTTGGTGCGTGGCAGTGGGACATCGGGGAAATTGAAGCCGCTGGCATTGCAGATTACAGTGTCGTTGAATTAGTTGCTCGGAATCTTCAACAACTGCCGGAGGAGACGCAGCAAGTATTAAAATTAGCTGCTTGTATGGGCAACCGTTTTAATTTAGAAAATTTGGCAATTGTTAGGGAAAAATCCGGCTCGGAAACGGCGGCGGATTTATGGGATGCGCTTCAAGCTGGTTTAATTCTACCAACGAGCGATGCTTACAAAATTCCGATGGTTGATGAGGAAATCGTGAAAACACACCGGAGGGGCGGGACGCCCATCCCACAAAACAGTCAAAATCATCCCGCAATTATGCAACGCTCAATTGATTACAGGTTTTTGCACGATCGCGTACAGCAAGCCACCTATTCTCTCATCCCTGACTCCCAGAAAAAACAAACCCACTTAAAAATCGGCTCCCTGTTACTGAATTCAACCCCACCATCGGAAATAGCAGAAAATATCTTTGATATTGTCAACCAACTCAATATCGGGGTGGAATTCATCACAAATGAGGAAAAGCGAGATGAACTAGCTAACTTTAATCTTATAGCTGGCAAGAAAGCTAAGAGTTCTGCCGCCACGCAAGCAGCACTCAAATATTTTAATGTAGGTCTAGAACTTCTACCCGATCGAGCTTGGCAGAGTCACTACGATTTAATTATGGAACTCCATGCCGAAGCGCTGGAATTGTCCTATATAAATACCGATTTTGAGCGAGCGTTTCAGCTATCAGAGGTTATTATATTCCGCGCCCAAAATTTGCTAGAGAAACTCAAAGTTTATGAGCTAAAAGTTGTTTTCTACTTTAATCAAAATCAATTCCAAGCTTCGATAGATATAGCTCTAGAAGCTTTGAAAATGCTGGGAGTCTATCTACCTCAAAAACCAACTAAATTAAATATTTTTATGGGGCTAATACGGACAAAATTAGCTGTGGGAAACAAACGGATTGAGGATTTAGCCCAGTTGCCACCAATGACTGACCTTCATAAAATTGCGGCTATACGGATTTTAACGAATATGTGTCCCGCTGCTTCTGTAACAGCACCCGATATGTTCCCACTGATCTCCTTTAAAATGGTTACACTTTCTCTTAAGTACGGGAATGCGCCGCTGTCTAGTCACGGGTATGGAACTTACGGGCTGATTCACTGTGCAGTATTAGGTGATATGGATTCTGGATACCGATACGGTCAACTAGCCCTGGCACTTTTAGAACGATTCGACACCAACTTGCACAACTCTCAAATGTCGCTAAGTTTTAATGGTTTTATCCGTCACTGGTCTGAACAGGTCAAGGAAAGTCTTATCGGTTTACTTGAGGGTATTCAGAGTGGATTAGAAACGGGAGATGTCAACAATGCTTGTTATTGTGCTAGTTTTTACAGCAATTATATATTTTTGAGCGGCGAACCTCTGGATTCTGTGGAGACTAAGCAGGAGCAATATATTCAAATGCTGCTGAATTACAAAAATGAATTTACGATTTATCAAGCCAGAATTGGAGCGCAAATTGTCTTAAATTTGCAAGGTAAAACAGCCAATTCTTGCCTATTAGCGGGCGAAAAATTTCATGAAGAAACTATGCTGCCAGCATTAATGGAGAGTCAAAATAATCTGCTAATATTTCTAGTATATGTATCGAAATCTTGGCTAAATTATCTATTTAAAGATTATGCTCAATCTGCTGAAAATGCCAGGACAGCATCAAATTATTCTGAGGCGGCGATGGGCCTGATGTATGTTCCCATCCACAATTTTTACTATTCCCTAGCGCTCTTAGCTTTGTATCCCACAGCTTCAAAAATTGAACAGAAAAAACATTTAAAAAAAGTGGCTTCGCTTCAGAAAAAAATGAAGCATTGGGCTTTGAACTCTCCGGGAAATTATCAGCACAAATATGACTTAGTAGAGGCAGAGAAAGCGCGAGTATTGGGACAATATGAAAAAGCGGCTCAGTATTACGATCGCGCGGTGAAAGGAGCCTCGGAGAATGAATACATCCACGAAGAAGCGCTAGCAAACGAACGGGCGGCAGAATTTTATCGAGCTAGCGAGCGAAAAAAAGTGGCTGAGATTTATCTGATAGATGCTTACTACGGCTATATTCATTGGGGAGCAACCGCCAAGGTCAAACATTTGGAGTCAGAGTATCCGATGTCTTTACCCCCTGCATCGGCCGCCAAATCTAGTGGCGATCGAACTATTACTAGCACTCATTCTAGCACGAGTAGCAGTCACAGCAGTTTATTGGATTTGACAACTGTTTTGAAAGGATCTCAAGCGCTAGCTAGTGAAATTGTGTTGGACAAGTTGCTAGAAAAGTTAATGAAAATGGCGATCGAGAATGCTGGGGCACAAAAAGGTTTTCTCTTGATGCCCAAGTCAGGAAAATTGCTGATTCAAGCAGCGGCATCGGTGGAGTCTTCGGATGTTGCAGTTGAGCAATGTCCGACAGTGGTTCCAGCGGAGGTTTTGCCAATAACGGTGATTAATTATGTTGAAAGGACGCACTCTGATGTGGTTTTAAGTCAGGCGGCTAGGGAAGGTCTATTTACAGATGACCCCTATATTAAAAGACAGCAAGTGAAATCTGCGCTTTGTACTCCCATTCTGAATCAAAGCAAACTCGTAGCTATTCTTTATCTGGAAAATAATTTAACTTTTGAAGCGTTTTCTCCAACCAGATTGGAGGTGTTAAAAATGCTTTCTTCCCAAGCGGCTATCTCTCTAGAAAATGCGGTACTTGTTGCTAATTTGTCGGCTGCTAAGGAACAGTTGGAGGATTATTCGCAGACGCTGGAGATGAAAGTAGAAGAGCGCACGCAGGAATTAAAGACTAAAGAAACGAAGCTGCAAGAAGCTCAAAAACTGGCGCACTTGGGTAACTGGGAATTTGATTTGGAAGGGGATAAATTAACTTGGTCTGAGGAAGTATTCCGAATTTTTGATCGCGATCCTCAATTACTAGAGCCGACTTTTTTAGAACACAAGCAGCAGATTCATCCAAATGACTTACAGCTTTGGTTAGAGCAATTAGAGGAGATTGTTCATTCAGGAAACCCTCGGGAGTATGAGTTGAGAATTTTGCGCCCTGATGGAGCTGTCAGATATATTTTTGTTAAAGCGCAAGCTATTTTTGATGCTGGTAAGGTTATTAAGTTATTTGGGACTGTCCAGGACATTACGGATCGCAAGTTGGCGGAGGATGCTTTGCGACATTCGGAGGCGCAATTGAGGGAAAAAGCGACACAGTTGGAAGTTACTTTGTCCGAATTGCGATCGACGCAGACTCAACTAATTCAAACTGAAAAAATGTCATCTTTGGGGCAGTTGGTGGCGGGGGTTGCCCACGAAATTAACAATCCGATTAATTTCATCTATGGCAATGTCCTCCACGCTAGCGATTATAGCTCGGATTTGCTGGGATTGATTGAGCTTTACCAGGAGTCTTACCCGAATCCTACTCCAGGAATTGTTGCTAAAACAGAAGATATTGACATCTGTTTTATTCAAGAAGACTTGCCCAAAGTGCTAGAATCTATGCGGGTTGGGGTCGATCGCGTTCGCAATATTGTGCTGTCGCTGCGGAATTTTTCAAGGCTTGATGAAGCTGAGATGAAACCAGTTGATATTTATTCTGGGATTGAATCGACTCTGTTAATCTTGCAGCACAGGTTGAAAAAGAATGGAGACGGATCGGGAATTCAGGTGATTAAAGACTACGGTGAACTGCCGAAGGTAAATTGTTATGCTTCTGGGTTAAATCAGGTGTTTATGAATGTTTTGAGCAATGCAATTGATGCAGTAGAGTTAGGAGTTGGGCGACCGGAGACCAATGCTGGACTCGAATATCCTTTATCGAAAATCTTTGAGCCAAAAATTCAGATTTGGACTGAGGTATGCGACAAAAATTTGGTGAGAATTTATATTGCTGACAATGGTCGGGGAATGACGGAGGAAGTACGATCGCGAATATTTGACCCTTTCTTTACTACAAAAGCGGTGGGCAAAGGTACCGGTTTAGGGTTGAGTATCAGTTATCAGATTGTAGTAGAGAAACACGGCGGGAAGCTAATGTGCTTTTCCGCGCCTGGTGAAGGGGCTGAGTTTGTGATTGAAATTCCCGTGAAGCAGTGAACTTTTTTAAGTTTTTATATGATTTTTTTTAACCGCCGATAAACGCCGATGAACACAGATACAATTATATCTGTGTTTATCGGCTGATATCTGCGGTTAAAACTTCTCAATTTAAATATTAAACATCGCGTTCTGTCCGCACCCATTTAGTTTGCCGCTTCAGGAGAAAACCTAGATACAAAGGGATTTTCCAAAGGATGTAAAAAGGTACAGATAAGAGAGTTGAGCCAGAAATATCGGCACGCCCGAATTTTGCCCAAGCGCTGACAATTGAAACTAAAATCAGCAATCCTTGTATTGCTAACAAGACGGCTGGAATTGAGGATGTTCCCAAAATTGCTGCTAATAAAGAGGCGGCAAAAGCAGCTAGCCAGATAGCGACTAAAAGCGATAGGGGAGGGACGGATAAGTCGAGGGCGATCGCCAATAAGTCAAAACGTTTTTGCTCGACTGAAGCTGCTGTCAGCCGGGGAGTTTGAGTTAACAATGTCTGTATGTGACCGTGTTCCCATCTGGTTCTTTGACTTTTAGCTGCTTGCTGCTGCTGTGGCAAACATCCGGTGACGTTGGCTGCGGGGCAGAATACTGTTGGGTGTCCGGCGATCGCCAAATCCAAACTCATCTGCATATCTTCAACAATATTGCTGCTAGCTAGGGAAACCGATCGAATTATCGACCAGGGAAAAGCCATGCCAGTACCTGTTAGTAATGATGGGAATCCTAACTTTTTTAAGCCACTGGGACGGACTAAGTTTTTCACCAGAAATGCTAAAGCAGAAATGGAATCTTTCGGAGTAGGATTGGGTGGCTGTTCCATGAGATAAGTTGCTTGCACTGGTCTTTGTTCGGCAACTGCAACCCGGGCTAATTTTTCTATAGAGTCTGGCTGACAAATGCAGTCTGCGTCAACCATGATGACTACTTCGGGGGGGTCTGATTCGATCGACCGCAAGCCAAAATCCAGTGCGTATCCTTTGCCCTTGCGTTGTGTGTCTTGGCGCTCGATCGCACTTGCACCGCAGTTACGGGCGATTTCTGCCGTGGCGTCCGTGCAGTTGTCAGCAATCACTAACAAGCGGTCTTGAGGTGTTAACTGTGGCAATATGGTGGAGATGGTGGCGGCAATTCCTGCTGCTTCGTTGTAAGCGGGAATTAAAACTGCTACTTTGGGGCGGGGTGCTTTACTTTCCGCTGTCTCGCCCTGGTCGGACAAGAAAGCTGCACTGCATTCTAGAAATAGAACTGCAACGGGAATTAGAAGGATCAGGGCGATCGCCAATAGCACAACATCAATCAATAGGAAGAGTAGCTGATTAATTTCCACAATTCTAGTACCTTAATTTAATTTAATTTTATTCGTGGCGTTCATTGAGTTTATTTAATCTTATTGCACCTTTGTTAACTCACTGCACCACGCTATCTAAAGTATCATCATATCATGCCCGCCAAAGATCACCATTCTCACATTTTTAGTAAGGACTTAAGTCCTCCTAAAACTACTAGGACGATCGTCCTCACTAAAAATTAATTTGATGGCGGTTGTGCGATCGCAACTATTATCATATCATGTCAATTCTGACAATGTTAAGTCACTCAATTTAATTAAACCTCAAACAAGCCCAGACTGGAGAAACCCAGTTTCTAAAAGAAACCAGGTTTCTGGGTGTTCTATTTTTAATCAACTAAACACTTAGTCGATGTTTAACATCAAATCCGGTTGCATCGGAATCATAAAATCGAGTCAACAATCAATACTCAACCATTGAGTTTTTCGACCCCTCCTTCTACAGTCTACAGTCTACAGTCAACAATCATTTCGCTCCTGCAACCGGAATTGATATAACTCATTCATCCCCTGTGGGTGGGCGCTCAGGAAGCAATCTCCAAACTCAAAACTATGTTCAAGCTACGCTGCATCGGGGATAGCAACAGGTTCAGATTTTTTGGTGGTGAACTGTGCGGGGGGTGCAAATTCTCTGAGATATCTCGACACCGATCGCAAATATCCCACTTCTGCTTGAATACAATCCAGCGTAGAAAGACTCTCAACTAAGTCATCAAACTCATCTGCCGTAACTCGAGCACTGTGCAAGACTTCTTGGTTAAGTCGCCCGCAGATTCCTTGTAGGAGGAGTTCGATAATCTCGCTATAGTCAGCGATTTCCGTTCCGTAACCTTGCAATTTCTTGGGATTGATTCCCCACTGCAAAATCTTCAACAAGTCTTCAGGGGTACTCCACGCAAAAGAGGAAGCTATCACTTCTTTTTCCGCTGCGACAAGAGCGTGCTTGATTTGCACTTCGGGGAAATCTGGATCGATGATTAGGCTTTCGAGCTTCGACACTTGTTTATCTAAGACGGGCAAAGAAAAAGGAGCTAATTCTACACTCACCATGTCGCCAGTATCGTTAACGCTTCTAAAAGGATCTTCCAAAACATTAATTAAGAGGTGAATGTCTGTAGGTTTTTTCCAGTCAAATTGTCCAAGGAAAAACGGTTCTTCATATCCCGGCAAAAGTCCTTGAAAATAAATCGGCAGATTTTTGCCGGATTCAAGAATTTTATAAAGAGCTACTTCCAAGGTTTCTGTCGGCCACCCGAGATTACTTACGGCAACAAATTTCAGTTTTCCGGGAACGGACACAACCAGAGAATTCAGCAATAAATGTACGGCTTCGACAAGATTTTGAGCGGTTACGTAGCGGTGGGGAGCGTGAACGTTGACAGTTTTACCTTGCTGTACTTTGTTGGACATTTGCTCGCAGAACAAGCTATTTTCCAACATATGAGTAAAGCGAACCATCCCGTAAGTGACATCTCCTTCTTGAGCTGCTTTGGCAAATTGCCATTCGGCAAACTTTTTGGAGGCGGCGTAAACTTCGGTTGTAAAATATCGAGATGTTTTGCCTGTGGAAGAGAAGATGCAGTGTTCTACGCGGTATTCTTCGCAGAGTTGGATGACGTGTTTACATCCTAACAGGCTGGTTGTAACTGTTTCTCGGATTTTGATTTCAGCTAGTCCGGGTTGGCGTTGGGCTGCTAGGTGAAAAACAATTTCTGGTTTTTCTACCTCAAATATGTGTTTCAGCGCCTCGAAGTTGCGAATGTCGGCGGCATAGAAAGTTACCGCACCTTCTCGGTTAAAAAGCGGGAGATTTTCTTCAGGGTTTTGACATCGGGCGTTGTCTGCGGAAATGATTTTAGTTGCGCCTAATTCGAGGAGTTTTTCGATTAAGAAACGGCCGACACATCCTTCTCCACCGGTGATGAGGATGGTTTTTCCTTTGATTTTGCTGCTGCAGGCGGATGCGTATAGGTGAATAGTGCGACCGCGCACGTCGCTAAAAGGTTCGCTTTCTAATTGTCCGTCGGCTTGATAGGCTGCGATTAGCTGGGCGGTGAGAGTTTGTAATGCCGCGAGGATTTCAGGATCTTGGGGTTCCGGGGAACCCGGGGGAACTAGCTGCTGGATGCGCTCAATTATTTCCGCTTTGCTGGCACCTTCAAACAATTCTCTTTGGTTAAATGCACTCTTCACTTTTTTTGCTCCTTTAAATTCTAGAAATACCGTTGCTGATAAGCGCGTTGTTAAACAAATTTTCGATGGACAGAATCTCTAAAAGTCTGCTTGGTTTTAGGATTTTTTAGACGGAAAGCTACTTGATCGGAAAGACACGCCATCGGCTCTGCTTGTAGTTTTATTAAGCGCTTTTTTAACCTGCTTACTTCTGCGATCGGCAAATATCGGCAAAGTCGGAATCTTCTCTGTCCAAAATTTATCACTACAACTATATACTTAAATTGCTGAGTCCTGCCAATACTCTGAACATATCTTTACTATTTCTTTGCAATCACCTGGGAGTTTTCACGCAATTTTAAAGTTTATGTAAAGTAGGGTCTACGTTTAAAAAACTTAACAATACACTCGACCTTGATTGTAGCATTTTACTTTTTAATTAAAATGTATTTTTTGTTACTAAATATAGTTGAGCTGTAAGTAAAGATACGCACAAAAGCCCTCATCAAATATTTCCCTCTGCTGAAAATCTTGTTACTTGATGGGTGGGGTAGTCCTGCTGTGCCTACCCCTGTATGTGTGCTGCTACTAGGCGCGAACAATGCGTTCTTTTTTGCTGCCTTCAAAGCCACGAGCGTCCCCAACATCGTAGCCTCCTGTTCGCAAGCGACGGTCTAAATCGCTGGCTTCGGGAGAAGTTTTGGCTGCTTCTTCGATCGTGACTCTGCCTTCAAGCACCAGTTTGTAAAGACCCTGGTTGATAATCTGCATTCCTTCGTAAGTATCATGCTCCATTAATCGGAAAGCTTCATCATCAGCACCTTTCATCAAGTAGTCGTGCATGGCAGGTGTATTCACCAAAATATCGTGAACTGCTACCCGACGGTTGTCAACTGTTGGCAGCAAAAGTTGGGCAATTACCGCTACTAAAGTATCGCAAATTTGAATCCGCATCGCCTGTTGTTCTTCGGGCGGGTAGAGGTTCAACAACCGGTTAATAGCGTTAATGGCGCTGCGAGTGTGGAGAGTTCCCAATACTAAGTGACCTGTTTGAGCTGCTTGCAACGCTGTATTGATGGTAACGCGATCGCGCATTTCCCCGATCAGAATTACATCTGGATCTTCCCGCAAAACAGCCCGCAAAGCCTGTTGAAACTCGTGGGTGTGCAAGCCGACTTCCCGCTGGCTGACCAAGCATTTTTTAGAAGGGTGAATGAATTCGATCGGGTCTTCAATTGTAACTACGTGCTTTTGCTCCATCTGGTTGAGGTGGTCGATCATCGCAGCTACGGTTGTCGATTTCCCCGAACCGGTAGGCCCCGTAACCAATATTAATCCCTGCGATCGCAAAATGATACTTTTGAAAACTTCTGGCAACCTCAAGGAATCGATAGTAGGTATTTCCAAACTAATCAACCGCAATACTATGGCGCCGCCGCTGAGGGACTCAAAACAGTTTAGCCGACACCGCACGAAGCCAGGGTAAAAAATTGCTGAATCTAATTCCTTGGTAGTTGCAAACTGTTTTCGCTGTTCGGGGGTGAGAATTTCGGCTAGGTACTGTTCAAAAATTTCTGGCGTTACTTTGGGGTGGTTAGTTGCTACTTGCATCACGCCCCGAATCCGAAATCGAGGTACTTGGCCTACTCGAATGTGAATGTCGGAAGCCGAGGCACTATGGGCATCTCTGACCATTTGTTCGATCGTACTGACGGGTGTCTCAACAGGTCGCTGCTGCTGGGCTGCGGGGGGCGCACTCGGCGCGGGTGGAGGAGGCGCGGGAGTTGCAGCCAAGGGCGGCGGCGGCGGCGGTGTTCGTCGGCGGGCTTGAGCCTCTGGTTGAACGGGTGTAGGATTGTTTAATGGGTTCATTTTTTTGTCTCCAGTCAGTCTATTTTAGATTTTAGATTTTAGATTTTAGATTTACTCCACAGATTAATCTGGGAGCAGGAACTAGAGTCTAAAATTTGGGGATCGACCCTGACTGAGTGTCGGGGGCTTGTATCCGTTTTTGGGCGGGTCAATGTAGATTTATTGCGAAAAAATGCCCGATTTCTAATCTAATGGCTCGCAGCTAATTCGGTGTTAAATGCTGAGAATATTTTACAATTAGGCTTGATGGGGCGATCGAGTAATTAACAATTTCAACTCCTATGAACATCGGTCACAAAATCGCCGACTGGCTCGAAAATCGCGCTGTTACCCCTGCCTACGCGGGTTGGCTGCTGTCGGGAATGACGGTTTTCTTTTTTGGGTCGGCGACTAATACAATGTCTGGGTGGCTGTACGTGCTCAGCGGTGGGGGTTTGGCACTGTTGGCAGTAGCGGCTGTTTTGCCTGGAAAATCGCTCCGTTCCTTGGAAGTCCGTCGCCGCCCCATCGAACCGGTGAGTGCCGGCGATCAAATCACCGTCGAACTAGAAATCGAAAATAGCGCCCGCCAACCTAAGACTCTGTTGCAAGTGGTAGACATCTTGCCATTTGTATTGGGAGAACCCGTCGTCCGCCCGATCGAAGTCATAGAGCCTAACAGTATATACAGGGAGACATACTATTTAGAAGTTCGGCAGCGGGGGGTCTATCGGTGGCAAGAGGTACACTTGAGGACGGCGGCACCTTTAGGGTTGTTTTGGTGCCGACGCAGCCGCCCAGTCAAAGCGGTGGCGGTTGTGTATCCACAAGTTTTGCCGTTGAGCACTTGTCCTTTGATCGATCGCATCGGTCAAGAAGACAGCCCGCAATTTTACAATCGCAGTCGATCGCAAACTGCTACCGAAGGCCTCACCCGCAACCTGAGACCTTACCGCCACGGAGATCCCACCCGCCTGATTCACTGGCGCACCAGCGCCCGCTACGGAGAACTGCGGGTGAGAGAGTTAGAAGTTGCAGCCGGCGGTCAAGAAATTATTATTGCTCTCGACAGCGCTGCCGCGTGGCAGCCAGAAGAATTTGAACGAGCCGTAACAGTAGCTGCGTCTCTTTACTTCTATGCTAGCAAGCGCCTGTTAAACGTCAAACTTTGGACTGCCGGGACTGGACTCGTATCGGGGAACCGGGTAGTTTTGGAAACTTTAGCGGCGGTTAATGCTGGGGAAGATGCGGTTGAGAATCGGTCGAAACTCCCGATAATTTGGCTGACTCAAAACTCGGCAAGTTTAAGCACTCTTTCCCAAGGCAGTCGTTGGGTACTCTGGCCGAACATCACTGCGGAAACAGGCGAAAAATTGTTAGTGAAACACGATTTACCAGGCTTAGAAATTCGCTCCGATCGACCCTTAGAACTTCAGTTACAAGATACTCTGGAAAGAGCGCTTAATTATTAAGTAAGATAGACCACGAACAAACCTGTGAAAGAGCGATTAGTTATGAAGATTGACTTGATTAATCTAAAAACTCAAGAACCATGATACACTACAGGAGTGTAATTCATCAACTTAAGGGTCTTACAGGGCTTGGCAATTGCTTGGCAAGTTAAGAGCAGCTTAGATTACTGTGACTCCGGTCATAAACATCATATCTCATTCACCAAACAGGAGAAAAAATGACTTTCTGGGAGAAATTAAAGCAGAACGTATCACAAATGAACGATTCTCTGCAAACCAATATTTCCAAGTTTAAGAATAATGATTTTGCTGATGCCTCAATGGCAATATGTGCATTGATTGCTGCTGCTGATGGCACTATCAATACCGAGGAAAGACAAAAAACGGCTGCTCTAATAATTTCCAATAAAACACTCCAAATTTTTCCGGCGTCGGAGTTAAAGCAAAAATTTGATTTTTATTGTGAGAAGCTCTCACAGGACTTCGATTTTGGTAAAATTGAGGCTATCCAAGCGATAGGGAAACTTAATAAAAAACTAGATCAAGGTCGTGCAGTCATCCAAATTGGCATTATTATCGGTGGTGCAGATGGTAATTTTGACAAAGATGAAAAGAAGGTTGTCAAAGAAGCTTGCCATGCTGTAGGCATTAATCCTGGGGAATTCGATCTCTAAATTCAGCTATTTTATGGTTCTAGCCAATCCATTATTCAAGGCTTTATATCTGCGAATAGCATTGTTCATTGAGTTTATTTGCTCTGCGTGAAATGAGGGAGGCATTAAGCTATGAACAGTATGAAGGAGTCCATTGTGCATGACATCGGTCGGAAGTGCAGAATGATCGAGTCCTAGTGTATGTCCTATTTCATGGGCAATGGTATTTGCAATTAAGTTAGATAGTTGATTGAGACTAAGGCTGGCATTGTAAGAAGCATAGAATACTTGGTCAATCCGAATAATTGCCCGATCTGTAACCATTCCCGATTTGAAGCTAGCCACGCCGAGATAGTCAACCGGCTGGCTATCCACGAATATATAAACATGAGTAAAATCTTCGCCCCACTCTTTGCGATCGGGGGGATCGGAGGTCAAAAATACCTTGATGCTTCTAAATGCGCCGTAGAGTTTGGAGAAGGCGTCCATCAGCAGGGAAAAGATCGCTTCTCTATTTTCGGGTGCGACATCCATTGCTGATACATCTACCCAAATGCAACGCCGAAAATCGCTATCATTATCAATTAGAACTCTTCCACAGGAAGGGCAAAACTCCCACTGAGGCTGGATACGGGAACGACAGATCTGACAGCGGAGTTTGGGGGGTTTAGTCAGGTTTAGCCGTTGAGAAAGGGGGAGTTTTAGCTTGCGATTGTGTTTGGTTAGGTCTAGGCGATCGTACAGAGACATTGACTGATTGTAGGAATTTTTTATCGTAGTATTCTTGTTAATTTGAGCTAATTTTAGCGGCTCTCCTGAACTTGCGGTGATATTTTTATCTAATTAGAAAAGCAAGCTAATACGCGTTCTCGAAAATTATCAAA
>NZ_JAUBVE010000085.1:0-28335 GCF_036705715.1 Microcoleus sp. AT3-D2
TCGCTTCTGTGATTTATTGCGTAAGCGTTGCTTGCCGTAGGCGTCGCATCTCTCTTTAAAAACTGTCCGGAGTATTGCATCATTACAACTATGTTTTGAGCAAATGAATATCTAATCACTACATATTTGTCGCTACCCAATTCCGGCGCAATATCCCCTAGAGCGCGATCATCGATGCACTGCAAAAATTGGTGCAGCAACTCTTGGGAGAACCAGACGAACAGATGGAAGTGTGGCGATCGCATCTCCACACTCTTCCAGGGCGAAATGTCCAGTATTGAGGAAGGTGTTGAGGCTGATGGCTGCCAGATTTTGAACACCATTGGTGTATTACCAACGAGTTCCTTCCAGGGTGAGGAGAAATTTGAGTTTATCTGCATTCTCAGGGGAGCGATCGCGCCAGAATGCCCTGACGGGTTCCCAAAATTGGAGTAATTGCCATAGGTTCATCGGAATTGACCTTCACGATCAAGGTTTAAGCGTCCAATAAACCAGTCTGCGAAATTGTCCTACATTTCACCACTTAATATCTGCCAGTTAAACGCCAATTTAGGAATGCAGTTGCTACTTAAAGGTCAACTGCTGAAGTTCCTTTTGATTCCAGTTGCCTAACCTGGCTGCAGCTTCGTAGGTGCTTTGCAAGAACTCTAACAACATCTGATCCGGTGATTCTGCCTCACGGACAGCATCATAGGGCAAAATAAACTCGCCCAATTCTTGACTGTAAAATGCAGCATCGGGACGAATCGTAGCCTGCTTAAACCCATCGGGTTCTGGGTACGCATAGGAATAAAACGCTGGGTATGATAATCCGGCTCCGGGCCAAAATCCGGCACTACTGACTTCCTGGGAATAGGCTTCCTGCGCCACTGCATCCGGTAGATTTGGCACCCCTCCCGGATGCTCAGGAGCCGATCGCCCCGAAAAGCGAGTCACTGCTAAATCAAAACTCCCCCAGAAAAAATGAACCGGACTAACCTTGCCGGAAAAATGGGAGCGAAATTCTCGAAAGACGCGATCGGACTGTAGCAGCACTCGCCAGCATCGATTGGCATAATCCGCATCATAAGCAGCATCGGTTTCATCCTGCTCAAATCGAATTGGATTGGGGACTTCATTTGGTTTAGTGTTAATTGTGATGTGAATATCCAATGCTCTGAGCGTTTCCATCACGGTTTGATAAAAATCAGCGACCGAGCGAGGGTAGAGGGCGATCGCCCGTCTTGCCCCTTCGCTGGTTTGAATCAGCAACTCATGATCAATGAAATCAAAGTCGATTTGAAAGATGCGGCTGCCATAGGGAATCGTGGAAGTGGTCAGTCCCCGAACGGTTAGATAGAGGGGAATATGCCAGGAATGATTAATCCACGGAGTTTGGGCAAATCGGATTTTGCCGATGATTTGAGTCCACATGTGCAAGGTGGCATAGGTCTCTTGCCATGCGTCCAGGGGTAAACTCGGCCAAATATCTGTTAGGGCAGGCTGATTTGACATCATGATTTCCTCGCGAGTAGAAAAGGGGCGCGTGATCAATAGTTCTTCTGTTGTTCGTCGGTAAAACACCACAGCCATTGTTCTCCCAATTCGGCTGAACTAATCACCGCATGTCCACTTTCTTCGTAATGGCGGCGAGCGTGTTGATTTTTAGACGAGTCGCAGCACAGCATTTTGCCGCAGGTTTGACAAATTCTTAAATGTACCCAACGATCGCCAACCCGAAGGCATTCTTCACAGCGAAATACCGGGTAATTGGCTTTTGAAATCATAGTCTCTAGCGTCAATTCGTTCAGGTGTTGACAAGACATGGAAGATTCCTGTGAATGTGCAAGATATGTACTTGATCAAATGGGATACAGCCATTTGCGAAAGAGTTGAGTGAGGCGCGGCATAATCACGTAGGTCAGCAGGGCAACCGTTAGACCTGTAACCAACAAGGTTCTGAGCAATACCGGAAGCTCCGCTAGGAGCGGTACTAGCAAACGATTGAGAATAGATATCGTGAAAAACACTCCCAGCCATGTCACGATCGCCATTTTGTAGCGCGGGGGTGGAGCCTTCATCGGCTTGTCAGGAAGCGTAAACCAGGTTTCCAGCCCAGTCAGGGTTTGAATTGCTTCTGGCTTTTCAATTAAGGGTTGCAGTCGCTCAATCCATTCTTGCCGAATATCTGATTCAATCCAGGTTTTGAGATTGTTGTAGCAATCGAACTTGAGAATGACCACGTATTCAGGATGAGCATGATCATGAGGTCGAATCGTGCTGACACCCAAATGTCCCTTGAATTTTCGTGCATCTGCGGCGATACCATGAAACCATGCTTCATAACCTTGTTCACGTCCTGGTCTCACGACATGAGAAATCACGGCGGTGACTAGATAGTTATCTTGACTGGTATTGCTCGCCAATGGTTCTTCCAACATAGAATTTAACAGTCCGGGAAATTGGATGGTTAAAACAGAAAAACAGCTCTTACCGTGCCTGTATAGACTCTAAAACTGAAACGTCGTCCGAATAATGCCAACAAAAATCGTGTCATTATTGCTGTTGTGTTCAGGGTTGGTAATGACGATTACACCAGGAGTGATTGAGAGATGGTCGTTCATTTGAAACCGGTAGAAGGTTTCAAAGTGCAATGAAGTGCTACGATCGATTACTCCAAACTGATTGCTGATCACTCTAGGCGGTTGTCCAAAAACAAACCCTAATAAGTTTCCTTCCTTACCCAAATCTGGAAATCCAAAATTAACTGCGTAGTAAAAAATCTCAGCAGTAGGAGCATTGGAGAGGTCTTGCGCCGATGCCCGGAGATATCCTATCCATCCTCCCAATCTGAAAGCAGGGTTAACAAGCCAGGAAGCCGTAAGACTATAGCTATCCCCAACAATTCTGGTACTGTTTCCATTAAAGGGATCATTGGTAATGGCACTACTTGTACCAATCTCAATTGCATTCAAAGAACGAGCATAGGTTAAGCCCAAACTTAAGGATTCTGTGGGTTTGAGTGTCAGTTGTGCTAAGGCAGAGTAAGAACCATCAAATAATCCAGCTCCCGCAGTCGGGTTGTTGGCGTTATTAGCAAGATAAACCAGTGTCAAATTGATGGCTGAGTTAAAGTTATGGTTGATACCAACACCTGTCCCACCTGTTTCTTCACGATAGATAGGGCTACGCACCCCAAATGCGGAAATCGAACCTCTGCCATCACTTCCCAATAGAGGGTTAATCGTATCAACCACATCAAACAAAGTGCCCTGGGCGATCACAGTCACCCTAGTATCTGACCCGATGGGAAATTGATAATAAAGTTGATTGAGAATGAACTGATTGTCTGTATTACCATCAAAACTTAGGCGAGCCATATTGGTTCCTGTGGCTGCTCTAAAGTTTGGAATATTACCAGCCTGAAATCGAATTCTCAGTAAATCTTGCCCCGTAAAACTGGTGTCCAAGATCAACCGCGCACGACCGCTAAAAATGATAGTGTCACCGATCTCACCCCTAGAACCAGGTGTTTCTCCTGGTGGTACAGCTCTATCACTACCAAATGCACCGCTCACAGCAAAAACGACCTCTCCAGTCAATTTTGTTGTAGGGGAGAATAGCTGAGACTCTAATCGAGTTGTGCGGGTTTCTAAGGGATCTACCTGTGCACGCAATGTTGAGAGTTCTGATGCAAATTCCGCTTGAAGTCTTTGTAGTGTTTGTAGATTTTCTCTTTCCGCCAGATCTACTGTTACACTGGCTAGTAGCTGATTTAGCCGATCTAGACAAGCATTTAGCCCAGCAGCAAACTCATAACGAGTAATGGCTCGATTGCCCTGAAATAGTTGATTTGGATAACCAACCATACAGTCGTAGCGATCGACTAAGGCTTGTAATGCTGCAAATGCCCAATCGGTAGGTTGCACATCAGCCAGTTGATTCACAGAGGTGACTTGACCTTGCAAGGTATCCTGGGCAATGGCAGACTCAACCAGGGATGGGTGAATCAGAGAGCCTCCAAAAAGCAGACACGATGAGAGAATCGACTGAAAGAGAAGTTTCATTGAGAATCAATCTCCTCAAAACACGGGATTTCTTGGCAATTTTCGGCAGCAGTCACCTTGGCTAAGAGCGATCCCCAGAGATCGTTCCTAGCCTCCACGAAATCATCCAGTGCTGCTGCAATGTTGCAAATGAACTGGATCGCTGAGCAATGACAACATCCACTCAGTTACACACGAGTCATGAGGCGTTCACGATTGGCAGAGCCAGCATTTGATGTTGCTGCATAGCTCGTCATTAGGTTTTTGTAGTCAGGAATAAACTCTGCAAGGAGATTACCTAGCCCTTCAATATCGTTACGCCAATCACGGTGCAATTCACACACAACGCTAAACCAATTGACCAACTGAACTCCAGCACGAGACATTCGATCCCAAGCTGCATAGCGACAGGCTTCATCAAAGGTTCCAGAGGCATCGGTGACAACAAAAACCTCATAACCTGCCTCCAATGCCGAAAGCGCACAAAAAGTAACACATACATCAGTGACAATTCCGGCAATAATCAATTGCTTCTTGCCTGTTGCTTCTACTGCTTTAACAAAGTCCTCGTTGTCCCAAGCGTTGATTTGTCCGGGACGCGGAATGAAGGGAGCATCAGGAAACTTCTCCTTCAGTTCCGGCAGGATGACCCCATTGGGACCGTCCTCAAAGCTAGTGGTCAAAACAGTAGGCAGGTTGAAAAACTTGGCTATACTTGCTAGCGCTAGCACATTATTTTTGAAGTCGGCAGCACCAATATCACGCACAAGCGAGAACAGTCCAGTTTGGTGATCCACCAGTAAAACCGCAGCATTATTCTTGTCTAGACGATTGTACTTGAATGTAGACATTAGGTAATTCTCCTATTTGAGTGATTGGTGAATGAGGAATTGCAGAATGAAATCAAAAGCTAAACATCTCTGCTTGTGCTTTTAAGTGAAACGTCTGTTTCATTAGTTTGGACAGTTTTTTCAAAAGTATTACTTTCTCGTGCGCTGTATGAAAGATATCAATACTTTCAGAAAACCAGTTCAAAATTCTTCACCTATCCAATCCTACGGAAGGATGTGATTGAGTCATTGGGAATGGTACCAAGACCAACGTTTGGATAACGTCCTGGGCCAAAATCGGCGGAAGCACCCCGAAATTGAGAATCTGTAAAAAATCTCCAAGTCCCTTCATTAATGACAATTGAGGTAACACGGTCGTTGACACGATCACCCACATTGGCAGTGTCACTATTTGTTTCTACTAACTTTCCTCTAAAATTGCTGTCGTTATAAAGTTCTACAGCAGCCATGTTTTTTCTCCTTATGATTTGTAGTTGCGATGGTTCTGTTTGTAGTTAAGCTAAGAGCTTAACGGTCCCGCTCATAGAGGTTCCACTCAGAAGAAACATTTTTTTCCAATTCAAGGTAATGTTGAATTAACTTTCAATGTTGCTTGGGAAGATATTCCTCTGTCCGACCGCTTTGATTAAAGCTTGGCAAGCTTTAAAGGAAAAGGTTACTTGGTTGCTTTGCAGACTTTGTTCGAGAAAGTCTAGCGGCTCGTTATATTCATTGTGCGAGGTTCATCGAATTTATAACAGTCAAGTTATTTGAGTTAAGACGCAAGTTAATTTTTTCAATACTCCGGACAGTTTTTGGAACGATACTACAAGCTTACGCGGGGCAAGGAGCGTAAAAAAGTCGAATTAAATGTAAGTCAGGGGTGGAGCTGACATTGATTTAATTATCCACAGTGCCTCAAAGTCAAGCGAGCATAAGCCATTGGGGCATATAAAAACTGTCCGGAGTATTGCTGTTTACCCTCAAGGGTTGATGACGTAAGCGATCACGCCATGAACTAAGTCTGCAAGACAACCCCAAATTTCAGCACTTAAGATCCGTGAGTTAAGCACAGAGTTAAGATTTTCGCGTCGCGTGTCCAAAGATCATTCGCCCAGTTGCACCTTGAATATTCATGCCTTCAAGCATGGAACCGTGCAATTTACTTGCTCGATCCATTTGCATGACTGTTTGCATAAATTCAATATAGGTGGTCGCCTTCAAGCTGTCGCCTATAGCAAGTTAAATTTTTTACAGTGCAATTTGATAGATTAACCATGCCATCGCGGAGTAGAAGGGTAGCTATAACCTAAGTTAGAATCCGAATCTGATCGAAAGTACATTCATACAACCGATCGACCATCAATGTCTGAATGCAAAATCCGGTAGCGATGTCCCACACCTTTGATGCGGGCGACGACCTGTTTACCCCCCGGATGAAGCGGCTGTCACTACGAGCTATTGCCGTGAACCGACGACGATAGACCCTGGCTGCCTCCGCTTCAGCAATACGACTCTCGATTCCGAGGCAGCCTGTGGGAGATATTGAATCTGAAGCCCCAGTCCCCTGATGGACAGCAATTTTTCAGGCACTACTTGACTATTGAGAAGCATCTGCTGCTGTTCCTCGACAATGAGACGGTGCCGCCGACCAATCATTCCAGTGAACAGGCACTGCGCTGGAGCGTGGTTTTTCGCAAGGTCACCCATGGCTTTTGCTCCGATTGGGGTGCGGAGTTGTTCGCCCAGGTGCGGTCGTTGGTGAATACGGCTCGCCGTCAGAGTATCTCTGCCTTCCAGGCTATTTCCCATGCCCTTGCCTCACACCAGTCTAATTGGCTACTGAGTTGAGCAATTACAAGTCAAGATATAAAGATCCACACAAGGAGCTTTATATTCTGGAGTTTGGCAAGCGATATACTTTGGGAAACGGATGACAGTCTTTCGCCGGGGGGCGTTCAATGATTACCCTGCCTGGAGTTACTATTCACAGCAAAATCTATGAGAGCTTAGCTTCTTTGGTGTATCGGGGCATCAGAGAGCAAGATAATTGTGCAGTGATTGCCAAAGTTCTCAAGCAGAATTATCCCTCTCCTCATGAATTAACTCGCTATCGGCAGGAGTATGAAATTACTCGCTCTCTCAACATTGAAGGCGTAGTCAAGGCATACAGCCAGCAAGACTGCCAGCGCACGCTGGTTATTCTTTTGGAAGACTTTAGTGGAGAGTCCTTAGAATGCTGGATGCGGCAGCAATTAGACTTCTGTCCTATGCCGCTGTCGGTTTTTTTGAATATGGCGATCGCCATTACTGATACTCTAGGCAAAATTCATGCGGCTCATGTCATCCATAAAGACATTAATCCTGGCAACATTGTCTTTAATCCGAGGACTGGCGTTGTCAAAATCATTGATTTTGGCATTGCCACTCGCTTCAGTCGCACCAATCCGACATTCAAAAGTCTCCATCTTCTAGAAGGAACCCCCGCCTATTTGTCGCCAGAGCAAACCGGACGAATGAACCGAATGCTCGACTATCGCACCGACTTTTATTCACTGGGTGCAACCTTCTACGAACTGTTGACGGGACAATTACCGTTTCCCACTAAAGATCTCCTAGAGCTAGTCCACTGCCACATTGCCAGACCGCCGACTCCCCCGCATGAATTGAACGCAACGATTCCCCAACCTGTTTCAGATCTTATTTTGAAACTGATGGCAAAGAATGCGGAGGATCGCTATCAAAGTGCTTGGGGCATCAAAGCAGATTTAGAACGCTGTGCCCAGCAACTGGCAGAAGTTGGTTTAATTGAACCTATGCCATTGGGACTGCAAGATGTTTCCGAGCAGTTCCGCATTCCTCAAAAACTGTATGGGCGAGAAGCGAAGATCGCAGCATTATTAGCGGCGTTCGACAGAGTGGCAGGGAATGAGGGAGTAGGGGAATGGAGAAGTGGGGGAGCAGAAGAAGACATTACCCTACTACCGCATCGTGAAATGATGCTGGTCTCCGGTTATGCTGGCATCGGCAAAACGGCATTGGTGCAGGAACTCCATAAACCGATCACAGCAAACCAAGGCTATTTTATCTCTGGCAAATTTGACCAATTTGGGCGCAACATTCCCTACAGCGCTATTGTGAATGCCCTGCAAAAGTTAGTGCAGCAACTCTTGAGCGAACCGGATGAGCAGGTGGAAGTGTGGCGATCGCGCCTGCTCACTGCTCTGGGCAGCAACGGACAAATCATCATTGATGTCATCCCCGAAGTTGAGTTAATCATTGGCAAGCAGTCGCCTATACCCGAAGTTGGAGCAACTGAGGCACAGAATCGCTTCAATCTCACGTTTCAAAGATTTGTGCGGGCGTTTTGTGCAAAAGAGCATCCCCTAGTCATTTTCTTAGACGATCTACAGTGGATCGATTCTGCGACTTTGAAGTTAATCGAACTCATCTTACTTGATGAGCAAATCCAGTATCTGTTTTTGATCGGAGCCTACCGAGATAACGAACTGACTCCAACGCATCCGTTGGTCTTAACGCTAGAGAGCATGCGAAACCAGGGAGCAGTACTTCAGGAAATCATCCTGACCCCCTTAACCCTGGAACCGTTGAGTCAACTGATAGCTGAGACATTACATCACAATCCTGATATCGTTCGCGCCCTAGCCCAAGCTGTGTCACGTAAAACCGAGGGCAACCCTTTCTTTGTTGGTGAATTTTTGAAGCTGCTGTATGGCGAAAACCTGTTGACCTTTGATGCCCAACAGTTGAGTTGGCAGTGCAACTTAACTGAGATTGAAGCTCAAGATATCACTGCTAATGTGGTGGAGTTGCTGCTGCGTCAGTTGCAGAAATTGCCGGAAGCAACACAGCAAATTCTCTGCATAGCCGCTTGTATCGGGGCTGAATTTGATTTAGAGACGTTAGCGATCGTTTGCGAAAAATCACAGAAAGCAATTTTCCAGGATTTATTAGAAGCAATACAAGCGGGATTAATTCAACCTCTGTCTGACTTGGACGAAGATTTGTTAGTTCAAGAGTATAAGTTTCTGCACGATCGCGTTCAGCAAGCGGCTTATGCTTTGATTGATGAATCGCAGAAACAGGTTGTTCATCTCCAAATCGGTCGCAATTTGCTCGAAAAAACTTCACCAGAGCAACGATCCGATCGGTTGTTTGAAATTGTGGATCATCTCAATCAAGGACTTGAGCTAGTCACTGCTCGATCAGAACGAACTGAAATTGCCCGATTGAATTTAATGGCAGGTCAGAAAGCAAAGGCAGCAACGGCTTATGAAGCAGCTTTTAAGTATTTCACTACAGGGCTTAAACTCCTCAATTCAGAGAGTTGGCAGAGTGAGTATGACCTTACCTTAGCGCTGTACTCAGAAGCAGCAGAAGCGGCGTATCTCCAGGGTTGCTTTGATGAGATGGAACAGTTGGTAGAAGTGGTACTCGATCGTGCCAAAACAGTGCTTGACAAAGTGCAGGCTTACGATAGCAGAATTCAAGGATATTCGTCACAGGGCAACCTGAAAGAAACACTAAAAACTGGGTTGGAAGCGTTAAAGCTTTTGGGAATAGATTTAATAGAAAATCCAAGTCGGGCAGATATTCAAAGGGAATTGGAGTCAACGGCTGCACTACTCGCTGAACGAGAAATCGAAGACTTGAGTAATTTACCAGAGGTGGCTGCACCAGAACCACTGGCAGCTATAACAATCCTATCGAATATGGGGTCTGCTGCATTTATAACGTTACCAGCACTGTGGATACTGATTATATGCAAAACGGTAAATTTATCAATCAACTACGGTAATACTATCTGGTCACCGCTGTATTATGCTGCCTACGGATTTGTTCTATGTGGAGTTGTTCAAGACATTGAACTCGGCTATAAATTTGGTCAATTGGCTCTTACCTCGGCAGAACGATTGAATACCAAAAAAGGCAAGGCTAGAGCATTACAGTTATTTAGTGAGCATGTTATGCAATGGAAAGTACATCTTAAGGAGCCGATACCACTGCTGGTTGAGGCTTATCAGGAAGGAGTGGAAACCGGAGACTTTGAATCTGCTGGTTATGCTGCATATTACGTGTGCCATAACTCATTTTTTGCTGGAGAGGAACTTACTCAACTGGAACAAAAAACAGTAATTTACAGCAAAGCGATCGACCAAATTAGACGAGAAAGTCCCTCGAATTGGCTGACAATATTGCGGCAGACTATTCTTAATTTGTTAGATAGGTCTGAGAATCCCAGTCGCTTAGTTGGTCGGGTGTGTAATGAAGAGGAGGCGTTATCACACGCTATTGCAGTTAAAGATGGAACTGTAATTCAAATACTCTATTTACACAAAGTCATGTTGTGTTATCTATTTGAAGAACACCATCAAGCTGAACAGACTGCTATTTTGGCAAGGCAACATTTTGAAGAGGTGTCAGCAATAACGATTCTACCTATATTCTGTTTCTATCATTCTCTAGCGCTTTTGAGCCTATCGCTCGATGCTTCAAGCTCTGAAAAAGTAGCTTGGCTAAACTGTGTTAACACCAACCAAGAAAAAATGCAGAAATGGGCAGAACACGCCCCAATGAATTATCTACATAAATTTTATCTAGTCGAGGCAGAAAAAGCACGAGTCTTAGGGCAATTTCTTGAGGCTGAAGAGTTTTATGAACGGGCGATCGCAGGTGCTGCTGAAAATGAGTATATCCAGGAAGAAGCACTCGCGTATGAATTAGCGGCTAAACATTATCTGGCGCGAGGTCGGTCAAAAATTGCTCAAACCTATATGAAAGAGGCGCACTATTGTTACGATCGCTGGGGCGCGATCGCTAAAGTTAAAAACTTAGAGAAACGCTATCCACAGTTCTTTCCTAAGTCGTCTAGAGCCGCTTCCACATCAATTCCTATTACTGCTGAAACTATCTCTAATCCCTTCCATACCGCTTTAGATTTAGCAGCAGTGATGAAAGCTTCACAGGCGATTTCTCGTGAAATTGAACTGAAGCAATTGCTGCGATTACTGATGCAAACTTTAATTGAGAATGCTGGCGCACAAACCGGATATCTGATTTTAGAAAACTCAGGAAAATGGTTAATTGAAGCGGCTTGTGAACTCAATGCCGATGAAAATGCTTGTGCGACTCAGGTGTTACAGTCTATTCCAATTGCCGAACAATTGCCAGAATCAATCATTCAATATGTGATTCGGACTCTGAAGCCTGTCACCTTAAATGATGCGACTCGTGAAGGTGCTTTTATTAATGAGCCATATATTCAACAGAACCAGCCTCAATCTGTTTTCTGTTTGCCGCTGCTAAATCAAGCCAAGCTGGTCGGTGTATTGTATTTAGAAAATCGGTTAGCAGCTAGAGTATTTACACCAGAGCGATCGCAGGTCTTGCAGCTATTATCGACTCAAGCAGCGATCGCCATCGAAAATGCCAACCTTTACTCAGAACTGCAGGCTAAGGAAAGCAAGATCACCCAGTTCCTCGAAGCGATTCCGGTGGGAATTGCGATCGTGGATGCGACGGGTTGCCCTTACTATGCCAACCAATGCGGCAATCAACTCATAGGCAAAGAAACTGATACTTCCATAGCACCGGAGCAGCTCTCAGAGGCTTATCAGCTTTATGTAGCGGGAACGGATCAAATCTATCCAGCGGAGAGCTTGCCTATTGTGCGGGCATTAAGGGGCGAACGCATCAGGACTGAAGATATAGAAATTCGTCGAGATCATGTCACAATTCTAATTGAGGCACGGGGAACACCAGTTTTTGATCAACAGGGCAATATCGCTTATGCGATCGCTACCTTTCAGGACATTACAGAGCGCAAACAAGCCGAGAAACTCCTAGCCGACTACAACTGCACTTTAGAGAAACAGGTCGCAGAACGAACTGCTGCGTTACGACAAAGTGAGGCCAATTACCGCAACCTGCTACAAACCGCGAATTCAGTCATCATTCGCTATGACACGCAAGGACGGATTCGATACATCAACGATTATGGGGTGAAACTTCTGGGCTATGAAGAACATCAGATTTTAGGGCGAACCTTATTTGAAACAATCATTCCAGACATCGAAACCTCTGGACGCGATGTCAAACCATTTGTTCATGATTTACTTCGTAATCCTCAATTGTACCCGCAAGGCGAGAGTGAAAACCTGTGTCGAGACGGTCGGCGAGTTTGGATGGCCTGGTCGAATCAAGCTATCTTCAATGAGCAGGGAGATGTCGTTGAAATCTTATCGGTTGGCAATGATACCACCCAGCGTAGGCAAGCAGAAGAGGCATTACAACGCAGTGAGGCCAAGTTCCGCAATATCTTTGAAAACTCGCAGGTTGGCATCTACCGAGTCCGCCTCTCGGATGGATTACTTCTCAATGCCAATCAACGCCATGCCAATCTGTTTGGCTTTGATTCACCAGAGGAGATCATGGGGCTTGAACACGTCATAGGCTATTATGCAGATCCCAGCGATCACCAACACCTCATTGAGTTGCTGAAGCGGGATCGGGAAGTGCGAAGCTTTGAAGCTCAGATGCGAAAACGAGATGGGACATTGTTTTGGGGGCTTTTCTCTCTTTATCTGAATGCAGACGGTGACTACATCGAAGGGGTGATTGCGGATATTAGCGATCGCAAGCAAGCAGAAGTCGCGCTGCAAGCCTCTGAAGCAGAACTACAGGCGCTCTTTTCAGCCATTCCTGATCCGCTGTGTGTCCTGACTGCTGAAGGGCAAGTGATCGACATAATCAAAGGAAATCCGTCCTATGGAGAGGAGTATAGGGAGGATTGTACTGGCAAAATACTGCATCAACTCTTTGCTAAAGAACAAGCTGATGAATTACTGGGTTACATTCAGCAGGTGCTGAGAACCCAACAAATCCTCACAGTCGAGTACAGTACGTTTCTGAATGGACGAGAAACGTGGACATCGTCTCACATTGCACCGTTCCGCCACGAGCAAGTGATTTGGCTGGCGCGAGATATTACGGCGCTGAAGCAAGCAGAAGAAGCCTCAATTTTAGAGGAGCGCAACCGCATGGCACGCGAAATTCACGACACACTCGCTCAGGCGTTTACAGGCATTCTGGCTCAGGTAGGAGCGGCGAACCAAGTGCTAACGGATGATGTAGAAGCAGCTCAGGCACACCTAAACCTGATCAAAGAATTGGCACGAACTGGATTGGTTGAAGCACGGCGATCGGTAGTAGCGCTCCGTCCTCAGCTTTTGGAGGAGGGCAGTTTACAGAGCGCTCTACATCGTCTCATCGCTCAAATCAGAACTGCCGCAATGGATACCACTTTATATTATGAGATTGAGGGTGCGGTGTATTCTCTACCGACTGAAGTCGAGAGTAACCTACTGCGAATGGGGCAGGAGGCATTGACCAATGCGATTAGACACGCCAATGCTGACGAAATTCGAGTGCAGCTAGTATACGATCGCAATCAGTTTTGTTTGCGCGTGAAAGACAATGGACAAGGCTTTGGAGTTGGGAGTATTCCATCCTCTGAGGGTTTTGGCTTACTAGGCATGAGCGAACGGGCAGAGCGCATCGGCGCACAACTCACGATTAGGAGTCAACCTGGACAGGGAACAGAGATTATTGTCACCGTCAATCGGAAGTAGCATCATGATGAGCCAAGCCACAACCATTCGAGTTCTAATTGCGGACGATCATGCCATTTTTCGGCAAGGATTAGCCACGATTATTAACCGTGATCCAGATATGAGCGTGATTGCCCAAGCCGAAAATGGGGAACAGGCGATCGCGCTATTTGAGGAACACCAACCGGACGTAACGTTAATGGATCTCCGAATGCCTAAAGTGGAAGGAGTTGCCGCTATTGGTGCAATTTGTGCTACTGCTAAATCGGCTCGAATTATTGTACTGACCACCTATGATAGTGACGAAGATATTTATCGGGGATTGCAGGCAGGCGCAAAAGGATACCTGTTGAAAGAAACTGAACCTGACGAGCTTCTCAATGCCATTCGCACCGTTCATCGAGGTCAGAAGTATATTCCGCCCGATGTGGGAGCAAAGTTGGTACAGCGCCTCAGCAATCCAGAACTAAGTGAAAGAGAACTAGAAGTCCTCCGCGCACTGGCACAGGGGATGAGCAATGCCGAGATTGCTGATGCTTTGAGTATTGGTGAAGGCACTGTTAAATCCCATGTCAATCGGATTTTGAATAAGTTAGATGTGAGCGATCGCACCCAGGCTGTGATTGTTGCCGTTAAGCGTGGCATTGTTAGTTTATAGGGTTGTACTTTCGATCGAATTGGGATTCTAACTTAAGTTATAACCAGCCTTCTACTCCGCGATGGAATGGTTACTCTATCAATTTGTACTGTAAAAAATTTAACTCACTGTAGACGACGGCTCAAAGGCGATCGCCTATATTGAATTTATTCTGAAAGAAGCTGAGTACTAAAACTGGCGACACTTCAGATAGCTAGGAAAAAAGACATTGACTGAATTTGAATGAAAAAGGAGATAAACCCATGAGCCACACCATCGACACAATGATCGATCCCAACGACGCCGTGCTGCTGCTGATCGATCATCAGAGCGGACTCTTCCAACTTGTGCGTGACATCGAACTCCCAGTCCTCCGCTCCAATGTCACGGCACTCGCCAAGACTTCCCGACTCGCCAAGATTCCGACCTTCACGACTGCTTCGGTGCCCGATGGTCCTAATGGTCCCCTGATTCCCGAAATCCACCAGCACAATCCTGAGGCGGTTTACATTCCACGCACAGGACAGATTAACGCCTGGGATAACCCGGCTTGGGTAGACGCGATCGAGAAGACCGGGCGAAAGACTCTCCTCATCGCCGGAACTCTCACCAGCGTCTGCATGGCGTTTCCGACGCTGAGCGCACTGGCCGCTGGTTACAAGGTCTTCACAATCATTGACGCTTCCGGCAACTGGAGCCAGATGGCAACCGACCTCACGCTGGCCCGCGTCGTCCAGGCGGGAGCCATGCCCATCGACACTTACGCAGTCATCGGCGAACTCATGAACACGTGGAACCGTCCGGACGCAATGGAGTTTGCCACTGTCATGGTTGACCTCATGCCAATTTACCGCGCCCTGATGGAGAGCTATGACAAAGCTCAATCTGTGCAACAAGATGGACGGGAGACCAAGCTCGATCGGCAAATGGCACAGGTGTAAAAGCAGCTAATTGCAACGCGCACGCGCAAAATAAAAAAAGTGAAGGCGAGGAGTTGGTTATCAGTTCCTCGCCTCGCATTTCCGATAAGAGTGTCCGTAACGCCCCAACAAGCAGGCTAATCGGCATTGTCAGTTTGTAGGGTGTACTTTCGATCGAGTTCGGATTCTAACTTAGAAGAAGGAATTTACGTTGATTGGCTACGAATTGTTGCGGTCGCGCAGCGTGTGCATAGCACGTATCGCCTTTTCCAACCAATCTAAATAAGTCTGTTCCCGTTGCTTCACTAAGTCCAAAACCAGTCGATGCAGTTTTTGTTCACGCGATGCAGTCGGATTACTCAAAGATAGAGCCTCGATCGTCTCACACTGGGCTAGCTTTTCTTGCCGTGCTTCCAGTTCCTGCTCTAGCAGATACACGATCGCCTCATTAGGCAACTGAGCCGCAAAATAGAGTTGCACCAGCAACGGCTCTCGCAACACAGGCAACGGATGATGCGTCTGAAGCCAGTGGGTTAACTCTGCTTCACCTGCTTCGGTAATCCGATAAACCTTGCGATTGGGACGATCGTGCTGAATCTCAACAGTACAGGTAATCCACCCCTGTGACTCCAGTTTGTCTAAAGTCCGATAAATCTGTGCCTGATCTGCTGGCCACAGATGGGAAATGCAATCGTCAAAGCACTCGGTTTTGAGGTCGTAACCTGTCCGCTCCTGTTGCTGGAGCAGACCCAGAATCACATGGGCAAGAGACATAGGCGGTTTACCGAACGAACAGGGAGGACAAGCCCTACCCATAGAATTTATATTCTTCTATGCTATTATATGATTAATCATATATAGGATAAGTCTTATAACTGATTGGAGGCAACTGTATGACAACTCAAACTCAAACACTCCGAACCGTTGCTGGAATCATTAATAGTGTAGAAACGCTTGAAGGAGCAGGCTTCTTGGTGCGTCGTCCCTTTCCCAAGAGTAGCTTTTCCGAGTTTGACCCCTTTCTTCTCCTCGATGAATTGGGTCCCGTGAATCTGAAGTCCGGTCAAGCAAAGGGCGCACCGGATCATCCCCATCGTGGCTTTGAAACCGTCAGCTACGTCCTGGATGGACGGCTGGAACACAAGGATTCGGTCGGTCATGCCGGACTGCTCAATCCCGGTGATGTGCAGTGGATGACCGCTGGGGCAGGCGTAGTGCATTCCGAAATGCCAGAAGCTGAGTTTACCCGCACGGGTGGGCGACTGCACGGCATTCAACTCTGGGTCAACTTGCCGCAGCGGGACAAGATGATTGCTCCTCGCTATCAGGAAATTCCATCAGCGCAGATTCCGGTGGCTCAGACCAAAGATGGGTCCGTGACGGTGCGCGTGATTGCGGGAGAAGCGTTGGGGGCGAAAGCGGTGATTGAAACCCGCACCCCGATTATCTACCTGCACTTCACGCTACAACCGGGCGCAAGCATGGTTCAACCGGTACCGAAAGAGTACAACGCCTTTATCTATGTCCTCGATGGGTCTGGTTTGTTTGGCACTGAGCAGGAACGGGGTGAGGATGGGCAAATGGTAATTTTTGCACCTGATGGTGAGGAAGTGGCGATCGCCAATCCTGCGGATGCCACCCAGCCCCTTGATCTATTGCTGATTGCTGGAGTGCCACTGAATGAACCTGTGGTGCGCTATGGTCCTTTTGTGATGAACACTGAAGCCGAAATCCTGCAAGCGATCAATGATTACCGAAATGGAAGGATGGGACACATTCATGCTTAACACGCTTCAAAACCGCATTACCCAACATCAACTTCTGACCAATATACGCATCAAGTTATTGCATTTGCATAAACTGTTGTTGGATACAGAGCGTATTCGTTACGAACAGATGCGCGGACGGGTCTCTAACAGTGAATTGTTGCAACTGGCGATCAGTCACGATCAGTTTGCCTGGTTGCATCGCCTCTCAGAATTGATTGTGCAAATTGATGAGTTAATCCACTCTGATGAGCCTATCACCTCCGAGGCGATCGCTGCTCTCATTGCTGATGTTCAGATTCTACTCACACCTGATGAAGTTGGAAATGACTTTGCTGTGAAGTATGATATGGCACTTCAGCGTAACCCCGATGTGGTGCTAGCTCATGCTGATGTGGTCACACTGCTAGAGACTAAAGTTCAACTATAAATTGAGCAGTTCGTCCAGGTTAATTTTAATCTGGACGAACTGCTTTTAGGCATTATATTTACCGAATCGTAAGCATTCGCGGCGTGTTCAGGTGTTTATTAATTTCCTAGTTCAGCGATTTAGGAATCCGTCCTATTGGGAAAGGAACGTTTGACGAACGATACTGCCTACTCTGACAGTTAACCTGCGAATTGATGTATTTCCTAAACGAATTGATGCGCCCGATTCTAACTTAAGTTATAGCTAGCCTTCTACTCCACGATGGAATGGTTACTCTATCAATTTGTACTGTAAAAAATTTAACTCGCTATAGACGACGGCTTGAAGGCGATCTCCTATATTGAATTTATGCAAACAGTCATCCAGGCAATGAATTGAGCAAGTTAATTGCAAAGTTCCATGCTTGATGCAGATTTAGAAAGATGAACGACGATCGTAGCCGCAGTTCCTTACTTGTACCGCCTTCAGCCCAAGATTGGATTCAAGGTGTGTTGAGTGCCAAGGTAGTGCTGGTGATGTATGGAGACTATCAATGCTCTAGAAGTGCGAACGTTTACAAGATGATTAAAGCGATCGATCGAGAGCTTAGTGCTGCTTTTGGAGAAGATTATTTATGCTTCATCTTCCGTCATTTTCCACAAACACAGATTTATCCCCATGCTCAACGGGCAGCCCAAGCCGCCGAAACTGCCGCCGCCCAAGGAAAGTTTTGGTTAATGAGCGATACTTTATTTGACCATCAACAAAGGTTGGAGAACGGTTATCTTGTCGAGTACGCCAATGATTTAGGGCTTGACATTCCTCAATTTCTCAAAGAGTTGTCTAAACAAGTGCATGTCGATCGCATCAATGAAGATATCGAAGGCGGAATACAGAGCGGAGTAACGACTGCCCCAGCCCTGTTTATCAATGGAAGTCGGTATATCGGGCACTGGAACACGACGGAGTTGATGGCAGCCATAATTGCTGCAAGTCATTAAGTTCCCCGATCTTTGCTCCCAATTCATATCTGATTTGTCTGTAAGTGCTGTAAGTTATCTAATTTTGATGGCTAGGATTTTGCCTGTTTCACTGAACAAAATTGCCACTTTTTGAACCATGACAACAGTTACCATGCCAACAACTGAATTTCTGGGTATTGATTTAGTCAATCACAAATCAGTATTTCATTGAGGATAGTTCTATGACGCATTCACTAGTACAAGGCAAGAATAATCCTGGGCATGAAGGTACACCTCAGACTGGTTCTCTTCGCGACTCTTCAGTTAATCATGCCCTGATTGCGATCGCGCAAGAAGTCACTGAGTTGCTGAGACAAACTTACCTGAGACAAACCGATGAAATTAAAACAGGAGAAACAGAATGATACTGCAAGATAAAGTGGCGTTAGTCACTGGTGGCACATCGGGAATTGGTCGTGCAACGGCGTTAGCGTTCGCGCAGCGTTCCGAAGGAAAGCTTAACGAAGTTATCGCCTTCGGTGCTGCTGGAGCAAAGGTCGTATTCTCAGGCAGACGCGACGCAGAAGGTAAAAAAACCGCCAAACTGATTCGCGAAACAGGCGCTAAATGCTTATACGTCTATTGAAACAAGTTCACTAACATCACAAGAATCTGACAAATCATTTTAAGAATCTGAAAGCAGTCAAGCATTGGAACTCAAGACACTTTAGATAGATAGAACCAGGAGTATTTAATCATGGTCAAAGAGCAAACTGTAGACGGACAAGCAAATTTACAAGCAACTACCAATTTGACACCAGCCCAGGAGTCTTTGCAAGCACTTTGGGAAGAGCATTTACAGTACGAGTTTGGCACTCACAGTACTGAAGATGCCCTCGCTACGATGGTTGAAGATGCTTATGTTAACCACATCCCGGTAATGACTGGGGGAGTCGGGAAACCAGCACTGCGCGAGTTTTATTCCAAATACCTCATTCCACAGATGCCGCCGGACACGGAGTTGACCCTAATCTCGCGCACGATCGGAACGGATCAACTCGTCGATGAAATGGTGTCTACGTTCACTCATACGATCCAGATGGACTGGATGCTACCTGGCGTTGCTCCCACCGGAAAACGGGTGGAAGTGCCAGTAGTAGCGATCGTCCAGTTCCGTGACGGCAAACTAGCTCACGAACACATTTACTGGGATCAGGCAAGTGTATTGGTTCAAGTCGGCTTGCTCGATCCGGGTACACTTCCCGTCGTGGGCGTTGACAGTGCGCGTAAGGCGATCGATCCCAACTTACCTTCAAACACACTAATCGAGCGCGACTAAGTGTAGGAGCCAGCAAATATCAATGCCTAAACCCGCCATTTTGCAACCAGGATCGCAACTCGCCTGACCCAGCCACGTTCTATACCCGTGGTGAAAAAGGCTATCTGGATTATCCAGCCCTAGCAAAAGTTTAGAAACTTAGAAAACGAAATAACTCACATGAAAGTTTTGATTGTTCTTGCACACCCAGAGTCGAAAAGCTTTAACGGAGCAATGTTTCAGACAGCAATTGACACGTTCAAAGACTCTGGGCATGATGTTCAATATTCAGATCTCCATACCATGAGATTTGACCCTGTATCCGATCGCCGCAACTTTACGTCTGTCAAAGATCCTGACTACTTTAAGCAGCAACTTGAAGAAATGTATGCAACTGAAGTTGGAGGATTCATTCCAGAAATTGAAGCTGAGATCCAAAAACTGGAATGGTGCGATCTGATGATTTGGCAATTCCCTTTGTGGTGGTTCAGTGTCCCTGCAATTTTGAAGGGGTGGGTCGATCGCGTCTTTGTTATGGGGCGTGTTTACGGTAATGGACATATTTATGAAACGGGCAGATTTCGAGGTAAGCAAACAATGCTCTCGTTGACCACAGGTAGCACAGAAGAGGACTATCTTGCAGGCGGTTTTAACGGTGATATCCATGCTATTCTGCGCCCAATTCAGCGAGGGATGCTGCAATTCGCTGGTTTTGACGTTCTTGCTCCGCACATTGTTTATGCCCCCGTTCGCCAAACAGATGCAGTTCGTCAACGTATCTTAAATGATTTTTCGCAACGATTGCGAACCATTGAACGTGAGTTGCCGATCGCCGTAGGTCAGTATTGATCGGCATGGAACTGGCGGGACTGGATTTATGGGGCACGCAGCCAGGATCGTACTCATCCTGGTTGTAGGAGGCGCTTCTTATTGCTGGCTCCTACACGTATTGCTGCCCATTGAGTTTTTGACGCAAGTAACATAACCACTCACAACAAGAGGTAACTATCATGATGCTGAAAGACAAGGTTGCTTTAGTGACGGGAGGAACATCGGGCATTGGTAGAGCTACTGCGATCGCTTATGCCCAACAACAAGCAAAGGTGGTGGTGGTGGGTCGTCGAATGGATGAAGGTGAAGAAACTGTTCGATTGATTAAGGAAGCTGACGGAGAGGCGATTTTTGTGCAAGCAGATGTCACAAAAGAAGCCGATGTTGAAGCAATGGTCGATAAAGCGGTGAGTGTTTTTGGTCGGTTAGATATTGCCTTTAATAATGCAGCAACTATCGGCGAAAACCCCTCATTGATTGAGCAAACAGAAGCGGAATATGATCGCACGATGAACGTCAATGTCAAAGGCGTTTGGTTGTCGATGAAACATGAAATCGCTCAGATGTTGAAACAGGGAAGTGGTGCGATTGTCAATATGGCATCTGCAAATGGAGTCGTTGCATTTCCTACCTTCCCCCTCTACACCGCGAGTAAAAGCGCGGTAATCGGTTTAACAAAAGCTGCTGCGCTCCAATATGCCAAAGCGGGTATTCGCATCAATGTCGTTGCACCAGCGGTAATCGAAACAGATATGTTTGAAGCAGCGACAGGTGGGCAGGATGAAGTCAAAGCTTACATGGCAGGACTTCACCCGATCGGACGGATTGGAACACCGCTTGAAGTTGCAAATGCAGTCCTGTTTTTATCATCTGACCTGGCATCGTTCACAACAGGTACAACATTGATGGTAGATGGTGGGTATGTAGCGCAGTAGTCGAAAGGCAGTGCGAAACGTTGCGACCAAGTAGCGATCGACAGCGATATGTTCTCACACCAACACTGAAGGCGAATCAGGTGTTATGCAGCGAGAAGGTCCGTGTTTGAGTTCTTAAAAAGGAGGTTTGCTATGAAGATTCTCATTGTTCTCACGTCTCATGACCAACTTGGCGATACCGGAAAGAAAACTGGTTTCTGGCTGGAAGAGTTTGCTGCTCCCTATTACGTGCTGAAGGATGCGGGAGCAGCGATCACGGTGGCCTCACCGAAGGGCGGTCAGCCGCCGCTCGATCCGAAAAGCGAGGTACCCGAGTTCCAGACCGAATTAACGAAGCGCTTCCGCACAGACACCGCAGCGCAGGCTGAACTTGCCAACACGAAAAAGCTAGCCGACGTGTCCGCAGACGATTTCGACGCAGTTTTCTACCCCGGCGGACATGGCCCGATGTGGGACATGCCCGACAACGCGACATCCATCGCACTGATCGAAGCCTTCGTGAAGTCCGACAAGCCAGTCGGTGCAGTGTGTCACGCGCCAGTTGCGTTGATCAATGTGCGCGGAAAGGACGGCGAGTATCTGGTCAAAGGCAAGCGCGTGACCGGGTTCACGAATGCAGAAGAAGAAGCGGTGGGCTTGACCACGGTCGTACCTTTCTTGTTGGAAGACCGGCTAAAGGAACGGGGTAGCATCTACAGCAAAACCGCCAACTGGGTTCCCTATGTCCAAGTGGACGGGAGGCTCGTGACCGGACAGAATCCGGCATCTTCGGAACCCGCAGCGGAAGAGTTACTGAAGTTGCTTCACTCTGTTTGAGCTGTGCGGTAGTAGGCATAACAAAAGCTGCTGCGCTCCAATATGCCAAAGCGGGTATTCGCATCAATGTAGTTGCACCAGCGGTAATCGAAACAGATATGTTTGAAGCAGCTACAGGTGGGCAGGATGAAGCCAAAGCTTACATGACAGGACTTCATCCGATCGGACGGATTGGAACACCGCTTGAAGTTGCCAATGCAGTCTTGTTTTTATCATCTGACATGGCATCGTTCATAACAGGTGAAACGTTGATGGTAGATGGTGGCTATGTAGCACAGTAGTCGATCGGCAGTGCAAAATATTGCAGTGATCGAATGCGCGATGGCTAGCTTTTGCCTGTTTTGTTGAGCAAATTGCCAATCTTTGAACCATGCTAACAATTACAACGCCAACCCTTGAAGCCAAGCGCAAAGGCTTAACACACATCCGATTACAGCAAGTGCTCGGCTATATTCGTACTCACCTTGATCGAGATTTGTCACTGACTGAGCTTGCAGAAGTGATTAATATTAGCCCGACTTACTTTGCGAGTTTGTTTAAGCAAACAATGGGAATTTCTCCACGTCAGTACGTGATTCAACAGCGTGTGGAACAGGCAAAGTTGATGCTATCGAAAACAGATTTGGCGATCGCAGAAATTGCCCTACAAGTAGGATTCTCCAGTCAAAGCCATTTGACGCAGCACTTCAAGCGATTCACGGGAAAGACCCCCAAGCAGATTCGCTAGCACTATAAGAAGCTGAAAGGTTGTCCTAAGAATCTGAAAAAAATCGAGTCTTGGAACTCATTACATTGAAGTTGAGTTAGGCAAGAATCTGAAGCAGAAACAGAACTAAGGTTGTATCTTCGTCCACAACGTCAACTAAGAATGGAGCGTACAAAAATGAGTATTCAGCAATTAATCACGCCTGAAAAGCATGACTTAGGTGGGTTTAGCGTACAGCGCATCTTACCGAGTGAAACCCTAAAAATGGTTGGACCTTTCATCTTCTTTGATCACTTAGGCCCAGCTATTTTCCCGGCTGGAAAAGGCGTCGATGTTAGACCCCATCCACACATCAATTTGGCGACGGTTACCTATTTGTTTGAAGGAAGCCTTCTGCATAGAGATAGTCTAGGTACAGTACAAGAGATCTTTCCGGGCGAAGTTAACTGGATGACAGCGGGCAAAGGTATTGTTCATTCTGAGCGATCGCCCGAGAGCTTTAGAGAGAAAGAATCTACTCTTCACGGCATTCAGACCTGGATTGCCCTCCCCGAAAGCGCTGAAGAAGTTGAACCCAGCTTTTCACATTATCCGGCGACTGATTTACCGAGGTGGATTCAAACAGGAACCAGCGCGACCTTGATCGCCGGTAGCTATCAGTCTCACCAATCACCAGTTAAAACCTACTCTGCTACTCTTTACCTAGCGCTCGTTTTCACGGAGGGTAGTCAATTTCAGCTAGCGCCAATAGAAGGTTTAGAAAGGGCAGTTTATAGCGTCACATCCGGCCTATTCGTAAATGGAAAGCCTTTAGAGCCATATCGTCTAGCCGTTTTAGCGCCGGATGAATCAGTAAATATCAGTGCGGGGGCTGAGGCAAAAGCAATGATTATCGGCGGGGCACCAGTGGGCGATCGCACAAAGTACTGGAACTTTGTGTCGAGCCGCTCAGCGCGTATCGAGCAGGCAAAACGAGATTGGCAAGACCGCCGCTTCCCGGCGGTTCCCGGTGAAACTGAATTCATTCCGCTCCCTGATAATTCAGATCACGGTAGTAGCGCGCCCCCTCTGAGCTGACGATGGTTAGGCGTTTTTGCTGAGCGAGAGAACAGCAGCTAACTCGTACAGCAAGACTTTCTACTATTTCGGATTAAGTCTATTTCATTCGCAAAACGCTTGGGAAATGATATGGAAGTTGGGATTGACAGTTTTGCCTCGGTTGGAACGAGTGAAAATGGTGAAACGGCGGATGCCACGCAATCTGTCGCCGAACTGCTGGAGAGAATAGAGCAGGCGGATCGTTCCGGCTTGGATATCTTCGGCATCGGCGAGCACCATCGGCATGAATTTTTAGATTCGGCAAACGCGGTTATTCTCGCCGCTGCCGCCGCACGCACCGAGCGCATCCGTCTAACCAGCGCGGTTACGGTGCTGAGCGCGGCTGACCCGGTGCGTGTGTTTCAACAATTCGCCACGCTCGATTTGATTTCAAAAGGTCGCGCCGAAATGGTTGTCGGGCGCGGCTCGTTCACCGAAGCCTTTCCGCTATTTGGATTTAGCCTCGGCGATTACGACGAGATTTTCGCTGAAAAGCTCGAACTCTTGCTCAAAATTCGGGACAATGAAACGGTCGATTGGTCGGGCAAATTTCGCCCCGCGCTGGAAAACCAAGCAATTTATCCGCGTCCGCTGCAAAAGCCGTTTCCCATCTGGATCGGAGTCGGCGGTACGCCGCAATCTTTCCTCCGCGCCGGAATGCTTGGACTGCCGCTCGTGGTCGCCATTATCGGCGGCGAAACGCATCGCTTTCGCTCGCTCGTAGATTTATACCGCGATGCTGGAGCGCGCACCGGGTACGCGCCCGAAACATTAAAAGTTTCATTGCATTCAATCGGTTATGTCGCCGACACGACTGAACAAGCCGTTGAAGAATTTTTTCCGGGCTACGCCGAAACCTTCACTAAAATTGGCAGAGAGAGAGGCTGGCCGCCTGTTACGCGTGCCGATTTTGACGCGCAGCGCGGCGCAACCGGCGCGTTACTCGTCGGCAGTCCCGAAGAAGTGGCGGAGAAAATCCGCCGTCATAGCGAATCGCTCGGCGGCATTTCGAGAGTAACTTTTCAAATGGACAACGCGCAGATGAACCACACCCAACTGATGCGCTCCATTGAACTGATTGGAATGCAAATGTCGCCACTCTTAAACAATTGAAATACCTTAACGATCGATGGCGGATATACAGCGAGTTGATTTTTGATTGTGGACTCACAGTGAATCGATCCATTTCAAGAGAGAACAACCGGACTTGATTTTACGAGAAATAGAATGATACTTCAGAATAAGGTGGCGTTATTCACCAGTTGTCATTCTCTATATTGGCATTGTGTCTACCCAGTATTCTGATGTCTCTGGAGATTGAATCAATGGCAGTTTTGAAACAATTTGGGATTCTATTTGTGTTGGGCATTGCGGGAATTGCGGGAATTGCAATTACGTCGGTTCCATTAGTTGAGCAAAAGTTGGCGAAACTGTCTCCAGAAATACTGGCAAAAGTTCCGCCACTGTGGGTTTTAATACTGCTGCAAGCACTACAGCTTACAGTTCTACTGGCAATCAGCATTCTGATCGGAATTGGCTGTGCCTACCGCGTTGGATTACGCTCACATTTGATTGACTACTGGGTACTTCATACCCCTAAGATTCCATATTCTCTCATTGAGATGAAATGGAGCTTGGGTGTGGGTGCAGCGACAACAATCACTGTCCTGTTGCTCGATCGGTTCATGAAACCTGCTCTACCTGAAGCGCTACAGGCATCCAGTCACACAGAACCGAATTGGCTGAGTTCACTTACAGCAATGCTTTATGGCGGCATCACTGAGGAAATTCTGATGCGCTGGGGCTTAATGTCGCTGCTTGTTTGGATCGCGTGGAAAGGGCTAAAACAAGGCGTTACGTTGCCAAGTCAAGGGATTTACCAGGGTGCGATCGTTCTAGCCGCGTTGGTATTTGGACTACTACACCTGCCAGCGACTGCCGCGATCGTTCCACTCACTCCACTTGTAATTATCCGAGCGATATTACTCAATGGGATTGCTGGCATTGCTTTTGGTTGGCTCTTTTGGCAATACTCGCTTGAGGCTGCGATGTTATCCCATGTCAGCTTTCATGCCTTTTCCTTTGCTCTTAGTCTTTTGCTGGCAAGATTTGTCTAAGCTTTTTTCTAAAGCGATTTCATGATTATTTCAAGAGAGAACAACCGGACTTAGATTTTAGGAGAAATAGAATGATACTTCAGGATAAAGTGGCGTTAGTCACTGGTGGCACATCGGGAATTGGCAGAGCAACCGCGATCGCTTATGCCCAACAACAAGCAAAAGTGGTGGTAGTTGGTCGTCGAATGGATGAAGGTGAAGAAACGGTTCGATTGATTCAGGATACTGGCGGAGAGGCGATTTTTGTGCAAGCAGATGTCACGAAAGAAGCCGATGTTGAAGCAATGGTTGATAAAGCGGTTGGCGTTTTTGGTCGGTTAGATATTGCCTTTAATAATGCAGGAACTGTCGGCGAAAATCCCTCATTGATTGAGCAAACAGAAGCGGAATACGATCGCACGATGAATGTCAATGTCAAAGGCGTTTGGTTGTTAATGAAACATGAAATTACTCAGATGTTGAAACAGGGAAGTGGTGCAATCGTCAATACGGCATCTGCAAATGGAGTAGTTGCACTTCCCAGCGTACCCCTCTACACCGCGAGTAAACATGCGGTAGTAGGCTTAACAAAAGCTGCTGCGCTCCAATATGCCAAAGTGGGTATTCGCATCAATGTCGTTGCACCAGCAGTAATCGAAACAGATATGTTTGAAGCAGCTACAGGTGGGCAGGATGAAGCCAAAGCTTACATAACAGGACTTCACCCGATCGGACGGGTTGGAATACCTGTTGAAGTTGCAAATGCAGTCCTGTTTTTATCATCTGACATGGCATCGTTCGTAACAGGTGAAACGTTGATGGTAGATGGTGGGTATGTAGCCCAGTAGTCGAAAGGCAGTGCGACACGTTGCGACCAAGTAGCGATTAACAGCGATATGAATCCCGCAGACAGCGACTTTGCCGCAGAGCAGACCAAGATGACTGCCCTCGGTCGCTATGGCCAGGGTGACTAGGTCGTAAACGCTACAAACCTTATTCAGAGAAATTCAGAGGACATCATGATTTCGCAAAAACTCTCAGGAAAAGTTGCACATCGCCTGTTAGTTATCATCGTTCTGGTTGTCAGTGTGCTTGTTGGCTCTGGTTGGCTGAATCGCGCAACTCCTGCTTCAACTTGTGACATCGCAACTCGCTCTACTCAAATCGGGAGTGGAACGCTTTCCTACAATCAAGCAGGGACAGGACAGCCGATTTTACTGCTGCATGGATTATTTGCCGAGAAAGAGCAGTGGAATGGCATGATGTGCGAGTTGGCTAAAGCAGGCTATCAAGCGATCGCACCCGATCTACCCGGTTATGCCAAGAGTACTGGATTTACCGTGAAAGACTATGCACTAGAGAATCAGGTAGCCCTCCTGCACCAGTTTGTCGAGCAGCTAAAGATTCAATCCCTTGATGTTGCAGGTAGCTCGATGGGGGGCACGATCGCAACCCTTTACAGCCAGCTTTATCCCAACCAAGTTCGCAGCCTCGCCTTTATCGGTTCACCGCTAGGCGTAACGAATTGGGCAACTAGCGTCAGGAAATCGATTATTGAGGGCATCAATCCCTTTATTCCGATTACCAAAGAGCAGTTCGATCTAGAAATCAGTCTGCTTTTCGTGACGCCTCCTACGATTCCGGATGAGGTCAAAACCGAGAAAGTAAACGATTATGTGAATCGTAATCGAAATTATCAGCAGACTTGGGACATTGTGAATCTTTATAATGATGTGCTTTGTCAGTTGCCTCACAGTCGGGTTCCGACCCTGGCAATTTGGGGTCAGGAAGACAAAATTTATGATATTCGGGATGTCGATCGCTCACATCGCTGTCTTCCAGGGAGTCAAATTATTCAATTACCCAAAGCAGGACATTTGCTGTTGATCGAAAACGCTCAGGAAGCAGCATCGAATTATCTTGGTTTTCTGAAAACAATCAAAAATCGATAGACGAATCAAGCATTCAGCAATTAGGCTTTGGTGTCGAGGAATTGAATCTCAGCCAGTTGTTGGCTAATGACCTGAACATTAGGCTTACAAAAGAAAGGAGATCGCTATGAGAAACAATGGAACGACATGACTATTTAGTTAAGTTGCACATCGCCTTTGGCTGGGAGCGAGAAAACTTTTTTGGTGTGCTACGAGGCTGTGATATCTGCATTTGCTACTAAACGGTAACTACCTTACCAAATCGTGCTGACTTACGAAGTTAGGTAGAACTTACCTACGCTGAGTGGTATCGAAATCCCGTCACTGTTTATTCTAAATCAAGGAGAGTTGGCACAGATGGAATCTATGAAAGCAGCCGTATTAACTGCGTTTGGTGATGCTGAGAAGTTTGAGATTCAAACGGT
>NZ_JAUBVE010000086.1:0-7392 GCF_036705715.1 Microcoleus sp. AT3-D2
ATTGCTGGTATTTATAATTATGAACTTTCTTTGAAGATAAATTAGCGCTCGCCTGAGACTTTCGCAAGAGGTCTAATATCGAAGTAGTCATTAGCATAATGCTGTTTAGCGTAACGGCGGATACGTTGAATGTGCCCACCAATACCACTTTGACCCTCCATAACAAACAGTTTATCAGGGTTCTGTAAGAAATGCTCCAACCGGCGTGGGTCGCTCAGATTTTTATGGATATTCAGCAGAATAATGAGCGGCTTAGCTTTTTCCTTCAATAATTGTAAGAAACCAAACTCACTCTCTTGGATGCTGTCACTTGTCACCACATAACAAATCACATCTGACTCGTCGATAATACTTTTAGCAATTTCTTCATCACTTTCCCCACCCGGAGCACCAATCCCAGGAGTATCAATGATGCGAATATTCTTCCACTCGCACACCCGATTCAACCGAGTTGTGCGCTGCTTGCCTACACCGATCGCATCCCATCCATCATCTGTAATTATGGCGTGAAGAGTGCTCTTTCCCGCCTTAGTTTTGCCCATAAAAGCGATGCTGAAATGATTGAGAGCGCGTTCCTTGGCCCGAAGCGAGTCGCGCACAATTTTCATTTCTTTGATAATTTCGGCACTGAGATCGTTTCCAGTATTCTCAAGTTGCTTGGCGACTTCCTTAGCAGTGGTAGCTTGACCTTTACCGCTTGTTTTATATTTGATGTTTTCGATAGCCACTTTAATATTTTTTTCCAACTTGGAAAGAGCTTTATCAGCACTTTCAAGTGCCAATTCTGCAAATTTATAATCTTCATCAGCGATGACTGCACACTGACGAATCGCCTCATCATATTCTGGCCCCGTTAACAGGATTTCCCGGCGTATTTGCTCAACTTTTTGCTCGCTCCCAGTGAGTTTTGCTACATTATCCACCAATGCGCGTGAAAGGAGAGAATCAGCCCCTTTAAGGAAACGCGCACCTATAGAGGGTTTCTGTTGTTGGTTATGTTCGCCTATAAATCGAGTATCACTAAAGGCTCCAACTTCTGCCAACTGTCGCTGTACTTCTCCCGGTGGCCAGTTCCAAATCCGTGCTACTTGTTCCGCCATCTGGCGTTCTAATGCTGAACAGAAACCGTCAACATAGGCGATCGCCAACATTTGCGACATAGCTTCACTTTGCTCACCGGGCGACACTTTCGCAGCTAAATCCTCTACAGAAAGCTGACTTTCTTCTTGAGCAAGAATTTTTTCCATCTCAGCGAGAGTGCGTTCAGAAGCGCCGATCTGCGTTGCTAGTTCGCGTAGTGCTTTCGACTCTTCACTGTGAATCTGCTGATCCGCGCAGACCATGTGCGTGACTAATAGGAATGGGTAGTCTAGGTGTTCGGTGGTTTTTGAGCTTAGGTCAGACATCTTAACTTACTCAATATTTGAATTTGTCACTGATTAAGGCAATACACCAGCCATCGTGTAAGGTGGTTGATTTACTGGGATATTCTTCCTTATTCAAATAAATTGACCAATTATTTGTAATTTGCGTACCCCCCGCCTTCCCAAGGCTGTTTCATTCTAGCCTCAAATCGCCCAAATACAAGACGAGCGATTGTCTGATACAATCTTGAGCGTTCGCTTAACAACAAATATATATGCTGACTTTAATCAATTTTCTCAAAAAAGTCAATTATCCCAGCAAAAATCACATAGATTAACATCTTTCTACCCTTAATTAGATCATAATGACAGGTGATTTTTTGATTGTTGAGCGACACGCAACACTTCTGTCTAAAATATTATCACTTCAAACCCAATAATAAGGCGATTCCGCCGATCGCACCAACTACCCCCAAAATAGCCCTAATGCTCACTTTTTCGCCCGCCAACACCGCTAAAGGCAGTATAAATAGGGGACTGGTAGAAATGAGTGTTTGAGCGATTGCTGCAGGTGCATATTTCAGCGAAGTCTGTTGCAGAAAAATTCCGAGATAGGTTCCTAAAAAAGCTGCTATAATTATTGCACCTAATAGTTTTGGCACTTTTAATTGTTTGAAACTGTCAAGGTTTGTTGGACTCAAAAAACATAGCATGACTGCCATGCCGCCGCTCAAACGTAAGGCTGCTGTCCACAGGGGATCAATATCTATTTGAGTGAAGGCAGCGCGGGATAAAACAGCTCCGGCCGCGTGGGTTGTTTGTCCTAATAAACTAATGGCTAATCCCTGCCAAAGATGTTTTGATGATAAGGTTGTTTCCGCTGTTCGTTCTGCAATTACCCACGCTACGCCGCAGATAGTTAAAAGAATGCCAGTACAAGCAATCAGCGATAACTTTTCTTGCAAAAATATTAAGCCCAATAAAGCTGTTAAAGGGGGAGATAGGGTTTCTAAAAGCAGCGTTCGCCTCGCGCCTAAATATTTTAATACGATAAAGAAAGCGGTGTCTCCGATGCCAATTCCTAGGCCGCCGCTGATGAGCAGCATTGCTAAAATATTAGGGTTGATTGCGGGTAAGGGTTTACCTAAAATTAGTACAGTGGCAAGGAGCATGAAAAGGGCGATCGCACCTTTGAGCAAGTTTAGCACCACTGCGGGGATTTGCTGTCCCACTCGCTGCCAGATGGTGGAAGATAGAGCCCAGACAAATGCAGCGCCTAAAGCGGCGATTTCACCCATAAAATCTGTTGACGGTTAACGGTTGACTGTTGACTGTTGACGGTTAACGGTTAACGGTTAACGGTTGACTGTTGACGGTTAACGATTGTCATTAGTTACCAATTCGCAATTCGCAATTCCCGATTCCCGATTCCCGATTCCCAATATAAATTAGGGTTCCAGACTAATCACCTGGAACCCTAGATTTATTAAGCTTTTTTAGTAGTGGGCGGGGAGAGAATCGAACTCTCATACCTTTCGGTGTCAGATTTTGAGTCTGATGCGTCTACCAATTTCGCCACCCGCCCTTTTGGGTTTCACCATCATAACACATTGATCGATTTCCTGCAAGCAAAGATTCATAATCTTTTGAACTTGCCCAGCGATCGATCTCTCTGGCCCGCAATACTGGTACAGGATGGGACAACTGAGCCGTCTGAGCTTGTTTGAGCATTTCTCCCAATTGAGTGCTGCTGAGGTCGTCGTAGGCCCGCGCCTGCGCCAAAAACGCATCTACATTCAGTTTGGGAGCTAAAGTCGGCGAACCTCCGGCCAGTTTCATCAACAGTGATGCTACCACTTTTGGGTCTTGGGTGGCGAGCAAGGCTGCGCGATCGCACGTAAATTCCGCACACCGCAACCATTCCAACATTTGCGCCTGCAAACCCTGGGCGAGCACGGTTCCCACAGGCGAAATTTGACCGGCGGCCAACACAATTAAATTAGCCAGAGTCAGGTAAACTCCGTGCTCGCACTTCAAATGCCCCAACTCGTGAGCGATTACCGCCTTAACTTCCTCGTCTGTGAGCAAATCAATCAGAGAAGTGTGCATCACCACAAAAGGCTGTTTTCCCCGCATCGCAAAGGTGTAAGCATTTGGCATCGGATGCTGGCGGACATAAAGCTGCGGCGGTTCCAAATCAAGAGTTTTGCAGGCATCCAACAGCAATTGATGCAGGTGGGGCAATTGATTTTCGCCGACTTGGACGCTGGAAGCCAGATTTTCCAGCATGAAAAACTGTTCGCCCAGTTGTCCGAGCAACTGCCGCACCATCAAATCCAGGCCGGGCAGTTGTTTGAGCGTGTTGGTGGCTTCCAAGTCTAGCGGGTGGCGAAACTGGTCTGCTTTCAAACCGATGAGCGGTATGTTCGACATTTTAATCCTGAGTCATTAGTCAAGAGTCACTGGTCGTTAGTCATCGGTCATTGGGAAATGGGAATTATGAATTGGCAATTAAAAAAGGTTGAATTATTTTTCTTCCTTCTTCCTTCTTCCTTCTTCCTTCTTCCTTCTTCCTAATGACTAATGACTGCTGACTAATGACTAATTAACAGTTTAAACCCGATCGCACGGGATTGACAGGAGCCTCAGCAGTCGCCGGGTCTGTGCCCTCTTTGACGCGCCGCAACTTAGCTCCCAATTTTTGCAGTTTCACCTCTAACTGCTCATAGCCGCGGTCTAAGTGCTGCAAGCTGCTGATGGTGGTGACACCATCGGCTGCCAGTCCCGCTAGCACTAACGCCGCCGAAGCCCGCAAATCTGTTGCCATTACTGGCGCACCCGACAGCATCGACACTCCGCGCACAATCGCGACATTGCCTTTAAGGCGAATGTCGGCGCCCATGCGGTTGAGTTCTGCTACGTGGCGCAAGCGATTCTCAAACACGGTTTCTTTGATCAAGCTGTCGCCCTCGCTCAGCGTCAGCAAAGCCATAAACTGAGCTTGCATATCTGTGGGGAAACCAGGGTAAGGCAGAGTTTCGATGTCTGTGGCCGAGTGAGTTTGGCCGGGAACTATCCGCAAAATGTCGGGGGATTCTGCAATAATTTTCGCCCCAATTGTCTTCAATTTGGCAATGACTGCGGTCAGGTGGTCGGGAATTACCGGCGACAAACTGATTTCGGAGTGAGTGATGGCTCCGGCTACTAAAAATGTTCCGGCTTCAATGCGATCGGGAATAATTGGATAGTCTACCGCGTGCAGCTTGGGAACTCCCGAAATGACGATCGTATTCGTGCCAGCGCCTTGAATTTTTGCTCCCATGGCGCAGCAGAAATTCGCCAAATCTGCGACTTCCGGCTCTTGAGCCGCATTTTCAATCACGGTTTCTCCTTGGGCCAGAGTCGCCGCCATCATCAAAGTTTCAGTTGCGCCAACGCTGGGGTAGTCCAAATAAATTTTGGCTCCTTTCAGGCGGCGGTTCGGCCCTTTGACGTAAGCGTGAACGGTGCCGTGGTCGATGTGGACTTCGGCACCGAGGGCTTGCAAACCGCGAACGTGGAGTTCAACGGGTCGGGCACCGATGGCGCACCCACCGGGCAAGGGTACTTTGGCAAATCCCAAACGCGCTAGCAGTGGGCCGATAATAAAGAAGCTCGCCCGCAGTTGGCTGACTAATTCGTAGGGGGCTTGAGCGTCTATGAGGTTGCTGGCGTTGATGTCTAAAACGTCCCCGTGCTGCTGTAATTTGACTCCTACAGCCGAGAGAATTTGCCCCATGCGGGCGACATCGACTAGACCGGGAACGTTGCGGAGACGGCAATCCTCTGGGCATAGCAGGGCTCCTGCCATGACGACTAAGGCCGAGTTTTTGGCGCCGCTGATTTTGACGTGTCCTTTAAGGGGCTGGCGACCCCAAATTTGTAATACTTGTTGGTCGCTTTCAGGTGAAGCTGGCAGGTTAGATGAGTTCTGAGCTGGTGTAATGGGTTTGCCCTCCATAATTCGCTTCGTTACTTTATACATTATTAATTTTGGTTCGATTTTACCGGAAAGTTTTTATATGTCTAGGGGTAACATTAGGGATTCTCGGCATTATATTTGCCAAGCTTCAGTCTGGGTAAGGCTTTCAGGTTTAATCGCATAAATAATGTCGATCGAGTCTCATGAAATTATCTGTATCAAAATTTACGTTCATTTGTAGCGGTCGCTCGGATCACAGATGTTATAGCTTTGTCAACGATCTTTTGAAGTAAAAGCCGGCTGGGTTGTTGACAAAGGTGTAAGATATCTGTTCGATCGACAATGCTAGAAAGTTAACACATTGTCGATCGCCCCATTGCCTGTGCTAACCTGTGACAACAACCTAGAGTAAAACTTAAGTGCCAAATACTTTGCTAAACTTATTCACAGTTAATCACCGAGAGGAAGTTTCATGTTTGCTGTCAAGCGGGCGCTAAAATTAAATAACAAGGAAGCGACGTTGATGGCAAAACACGCAGGATTCCGGCGCGTAGTTTTCAATTTTGGGTTGAGCCTGCGAACTCAAATGTACAGTGAGGGGAAATTTACCGACTCGAAGGTACTCAACGAAGTCAAGAAGGTTCTCACCAATCACGTCAAGAAAACGTCTGAATTTGCTTGGATGAACCAGTTGTCTAGCCGAGTTTATCAAAACGCTTTGATTGACTTAAAAGATGCTTTTAGTCGATATCGTTCGGGGAAAGCAGGTCATCCGAAGTTCGCCAGCCGGCGAGACGGTCAATCTTTTACGGTTGATTCATCTAACGGTAAACTTTTGTTAGTCGCTGGTAGCACTATCAAGATTCCTACGTTGGGAACTTTTCGACTTTTTGAGCCGTTAGAATGTGGTTTTATTTCTCAAACTTTTACGGTTTCAAAAGAAGGTAATCGCTGGTTTGTTTCCTTTTGTGTGGATGCAGAGCGCCTGCCCGGTGGGCAGTCTGAAGGTTCTGTAGGAATTGATGTCGGCATCAAGTATGCGGCCACGCTATCAACCCAACAGAGTTTTGATGCACCAAAGCCGCTAAAGCAAGCGAAAACCAAGCTTGCTACTTTACAGCGCCAAGCATCTAAACAGGTAAAAGGCTCTCGAAATCAGCGCAAAACCTACAACAAAATTAGTCAGATCCATGCACGAGTCGCTCGTATTCGCTTAGACTTCCTTCACAAGTTAACAACTTACCTAGCTAAAACTTTCAAGCTAATTAAGATTGAGAACTTGAATGTTCAAGGAATGATGGCGAATCATAAGTTAGCTGGAGCAATATCTGACCTGGGATTTTACGAATTCAAACGTCAGCTCGACTACAAATGCCTTATGTATGGAGCTAGTTTAGTGCTAGTAGACCAGTGGTTCCCTAGTACGAAAACTTGCTCAAATTGTGGCACAAAAAAAGATATGCCACTAAGCGTTCGGACTTTTGACTGTCCTACTTGTGGCATATCTTTGGAGCGGGATTTTAACGCAAGTTTGAATATTTTAAATTGGGAACCCTCGGCTTGAGGGGAATAGCCTACTTATCTTGGGATTAGCCGTCTACCCAACAGCGTAGGAAGTGAAATCGAATTGTGTCTAAAAATGAGTTTAGACAAGTTTAGATAAGTTTCACGAAGCAGCCAAAGCTACTCCTAGCATATGGTTCACATTAAACGGATCGAACTGACTAACTTTAAATCTTTTGGCGGCACGACGGCCATTCCCGTGCTGCCCGGTTTTACTGTGGTTTCCGGGCCCAACGGTTCTGGGAAGTCCAACATCCTCGACGCTTTGCTGTTTTGTCTCGGACTTTCGAGTTCTAAGGGAATGCGGGCTGAACGTTTGCCGGATTTGGTGAACAGCGCCCAAAACAAACGCGGTACGATCGAAGCTAGCGTGACTGCGACTTTTGCGTTGGAAGATGTGGGGGACGAATGGTTCGCCCAGGATGAAGATGAGGAGGAAAATGCAGCAGATGAGTTATCTGTTGAAGCAGAGGAAGTCGAAGGGATAGAAATTGCCGAAACTCA
>NZ_JAUBVE010000086.1:7492-27969 GCF_036705715.1 Microcoleus sp. AT3-D2
AGACAACAACGGCCAATCATCTGCCAATCGAAAATCCAAAATCCAAAATCCAAAATCGGATGAGTTATCTGTTGAAGCAGAGGAAGTCGAAGGGATAGAAATTGCCGAAACTCAAGACAACAACGGCCAATCATCTGCCAATCGAAAATCCAAAATCCAAAATCCAAAATCGGATGAGTTATCTGTTGAAGACGTAGAAGAGATTGAAATCGCAGCAAGTCAAGACAACAACGGACAACTACTCGCTACTAATAAAAAATCCAAAATCCAAAATCCAAAATCGGATGAGTGGAGTGTAACGCGCAAACTTCGGGTAACTCGCCAAGGTACTTACACTTCAACTTATTACATTAACGGCCAACCTTGCACGCTGACTCAACTTCACGAACAACTCAACCGCTTACGAATTTATCCCGAAGGCTATAACGTCGTGCTACAAGGAGACGTTACCAGCATTATTTCGATGAATTCTAAGGAACGCAGAGAAATCATTGACGAATTGGCTGGGGTGGCTCAGTTCGATCGCAAAATCTCTTTAGCTAGGCAGAAGTTGGATGAAGTTAAGGAGGTGGAAGAACGCAGCAGGATTGTAGAAAAAGAGCTGATGTCTCAGCGCGATAGACTTGCTTCCGATCGCACAAAAGCGGAAAAATATCAAAAGCTGCGGGCGGAATTTCAAGAAAAGTCGCAATGGGAAATTGTGCTGAAATTCCGGCAATTGCAGCAGCAAGAATGGAAACTGCGCGAACAAATCGAAACGGGCGATCGCACTTCGGCATCTCTTACCGAACAACTGCAAACAATTAGCACCCAAATTCAAGCAGCAACCGCCGAACTAGACGCGCTGAATGCCCGCGTTAAAGCTTTGGGAGAGTCGGAATTGTTGGCTTTGCAAGCGACGATTGCGACTCAGGAAGCGGAACGGCGACAACTGCAAAACCGCAAACAGGATTTGGAAAAAACTGCTGGGCAAATGGCGGCTAATATAGCACAAACCGAGGAAGAAGTTCGGCAATTCCGGCAAAGTTTGGAGCAAATTGAGATAGAAATATCTTATGTTAAGTCTCAGCAGGGGAGTTTTCAGGAACAGCGGGACGCAGCCCAGCAAAGTTTAGATGAAAGTCGGGAAGTTGCAAATGCGATCGCCTCCACGGCCGAAGTTTGGGTACAGCAGCAAACGGAACTGCACCGCCAAATCGAAACAATTCAACAAACTTTGGAACCGCAGCGTACAGAACAAGCTACCATTGGCGAAAGAGCCGATCGCCTGCAAAGTCAAATTCAAGAACAAAACCAATCGCTGCAAGTATTGGAACAGGAAATTGCAGCGAAAAAAGAGCAGCAATATCGCCTTGTGGAAACCAAAGGCGTGGCATCTTTGCAAGTAGAATCGCTGAATCAAATTTTAGTCGAAGCCGAACAAGAATTGCAACTGCAACAGGAAACTCAAACTCGTTTGTTGGAAGAACAGCGGGAAAGACAGCGCAAATTAGACAAACTAGAAGTGCAGTTTCAAGCACTGCAAGAAGCGACGGGAACGTTTACTGCCAAAATTGTCGCGCAAAGCGGAATTGGCGGAGTTTGCGGCTTGGTGGCTCAACTGGGTAGGGTGGAACCGCGCTATCAGTTGGCTCTGGAAATTGCGGCGGGCGGGCGCATGGGAAATATGGTGGTGGAAGATGACAGCGTGGCTGCTGCTGCGATCGAATTGTTGAAACAAAAACGGGCGGGAAGGATGACTTTTTTGCCTTTGAATAAGATTAGGGGCGGCAGGTATTCGGTGAATGAAAATTTGCGGCGCGCGGCTGGGTTTGTGGATGCGGCTGTTAATTTGATTGATTGCGATTCGCGGTATCAGGAAATTTTTGCTTACGTTTTTGGCAGTACGGTTGTGTTTAGCAACCTCAGCGATGCTCGCCGCTATTTGGGACAGTACCGGATTGTCACTTTGGACGGGGAAATTTTGGAAACTAGCGGGGCGATGACTGGGGGAAGTTCTACTAATAGATCTACCTTGCATTTTGGCACGGTTGAGGCGAGTGAGGCTGCTAGTGAAGCCCGAACCATCGCATCTCTGCAAGAAAGGTTGGAGGAAATTGAGCGGATTTTGGAACGGTGCAAAATTGCGATCGATCGCGCCTCTGTTGCAGTCAAAACTCGCAGCCAAGAATTGATGGAAGCGAAACAGAATTTGCGCGAAAATCAGTTGCGCTTGGAACAGTTGGAGTCAGAAATTAAGAATTTGCAAGGGCAACAGGAACAAGTGCGATCGCAAATTGCGAAAAATACACAGGAATTAACTAATTCGCGATCGAGATTGCAGTTGCTGGAACGAGAATTGCCGGCACAGGAAACTCAATTGCAGCAGTACCGGCAAACTTTGGCGCAGTTGGAAGAGTCGAACAGTCACAGCGAATGGCAGCAAATGCAATCGAGTTTGCGCGCTTTGGAAGCGCAACTCCAAGAGCGAGAATTGGCTCTGAGAAACGTCCAGCAGCGCCTTGTAGACTTGGAAAATCAATTCGGGCGCTTGGAAGAGAAAATTAAGGAAGGCAGCGAGAAATTGCAGGAATGGCAAGTGCAGCAAAACGCGGGGGCGGATGCGCTCGATCGCATTGTTTCGCAGCAGTTAGAACTCGATCGGCAAATTGCGGAAGCTAAGGCTGCTTTGGGGGAAATTGAAGAAAAATTGGGCGTGCAGAAGGGAGAGCGCGATCGGGCGGAATCTCAACTGCGAGAGCAGCATTTAGCCAAACAGCAGTTACAATGGCAGTTGCAAAAACTCCACGAAACCCAGCAAGAACGCCGGGAACAATTAGCCGCAGTCCGCACTCTATTGGAAACGCAGCGGGCGGAAATGCCCGACCCCGTGCCGTCGATTCCTGAAAATGTCGAGAAAGCCAATTTAACGGAATTGCAGCAAGAAGTAAAGGCGATCGCCAAACGCATTCAAGCTTTAGAACCTGTCAATATGCTAGCCTTGGAAGAGTACAACCGCACTCAAGAACGCCTTCAAGAATTGAGTCAAAAATTGACGACATTGGAAGGAGAACGCACTGAACTGCTGTTGAGAATCGAAAATTTTACCACACTCAGGCGGCGCGCTTTTAAGGAAGCTTTCGACGCGGTTAACGAGAACTTCCAGACTATCTTTGCGGAACTTTCCGAAGGCGACGGCTATCTCCAGCTAGATGATCAGGAAGACCCCTTCAGCAGTGGCTTGAATTTGGTCGCTCACCCGAAGGGCAAACCCGTACAGCGGCTGGCTTCCATGTCTGGAGGCGAAAAGTCGCTGACGGCGCTGAGTTTTATTTTTGCGCTGCAACGCTACCGCCCGTCTACGTTTTACGCTTTTGATGAAGTGGATATGTTTCTGGATGGGGCAAATGTGGAGCGATTGGCTAGAATGATAAAACGACAGTCTGAACAAGCCCAGTTTATTGTTGTGAGTTTGCGGCGACCTATGATTCAATCGGCTGAGCGTACAATTGGCGTTACTCAAGCGCGGGGAGCTTATACTCAAGTCATAGGACTGAAGTTGTAGTCCCGGAGTTTATGTTAACGCTCGTGTTGAGTGATATATGTACTTAATAAATCAGGATTAAAGTTAGAATGACATCCGAACAAATCTGCCAACGCTCCGATATTCTAGGCACTCAAGTCATCACCCGCGACAGAGGTAAACGCTTGGGGGTGGTTAGTCAATTGTGGGTGGACATTGACCGGCGGGAAGTTGTGGCGATCGGTCTGCGTGATAATATATTTGCGGTCGCTGGAATGCCGAAGTTTATGTTCCTCAGCAATGTCAGCGAAATCGGCGACGTGCTGTTGGTGGAAGATGAGAGCGCGATCGAAGATGATGTTGATGTTGAAGTCTACAGCATTTTGATTAACAGCGAAGTTATTACCGAAACCGGCGAACTTTTGGGTAGGGTGCGGGGCTTTAGGTTCGACCCCGAAGACGGTAAGTTAGTTTCTATAATTATCGCTTCCCTGGGAATCCCCCAAATCCCCGACCAAGTTCTCAGCACTTACGAGTTGGGGATTGAAGAAATTGTCAGCAGCGGCCCGAATCGCTTGATTGTGTTTGAAGGTTCCGAGGAAAGGCTCAGGCAGCTTAGTGTGGGTTTGCTGGAGCGCGTTGGTTTGGGCCAAGCACCTTGGGAACGAGAAGAGGACGAGGCAGGTTATTATCCGAAACCCGTGGCTACGGGAAATCAATTGGGCCCGGGCGTGCGGATACCTGCACCGGAAATGCGGAGCCGGGTAGCTGCGCCTGCGGTGGAGGAAGTTCCTTGGGACGAGGATTTAGACTGGAATCGGCCTGCGGTTCGCCAGCCGCCGATGCGCGCGGTGCAGGTACAGCAGCCTGAGCCAATAATCGACGATTACGACGATTACGAAGAGGATAATTGGGGCGGTGAGGAGGACGATTACGAGGAGGAGTACGAGGAGAAGCCGCAATACACTCGCGCTGAGATTTCTCGCCCGAAGCAGCCGGTGGTGGAGTACGAGTACGAGGATGATGTGGAGGCTGATGCTTGGGCTGACGATGAGGCACCGAAGCCTTACCAGGCTCCTCGGGTGAATATCCCTGAGAAGACTAAGACTCCTGAGTACGAGGAGGAGCCTGGTTATTAGGAATTAATCCATCGCTTGGGCGAGGGCGGGTTTACTAGATTGTTTGTTTTAGACATAGATAGTGGGTGAAATCCGCCCCTACAATTACCTGTAGGGGCGGATTTTATAAACAATATTTGATGTTCAGAAACAATTTAGATCAACCCGCCCTCACACAGCCGATAATCTAGATTAACCTGATGTTCAAGATCATCCAAAAAAATGTAGATTCCGATGATTCATTGGGCAGGGGCGGGTTTATTATATTGTTGGTCTTACGCCGATATGGTTGGTCAAACCCGCCCTACGATAAATTATGAAAAAAAAAATTATTAAAACCTCTATATTCAGATTAATAACATATCTAATTTTTCCTATTTTTTTATCCACCACCACGGCTGAAATTGTCTTGCGAGTTGCGGGATACAAACCATGGCAAATAGAAAATGTTGATGTTGCGGTTGAACCAAAAGGTAACTTTTTTACCAAAGACTCGGAACTCGGCTACAAGCATTTGCCGGGTAAATTCAAGGTAACGCTTAACGGCAATTACTCATTTAATGCTACTCACCTCAATAATAGTTTAAGAATCACACATCCCCTCACTACTTACAATCAATCCTCAAAAAAACCTGAACTTTGGATATTTGGCTGTTCTTTTACCTACGGTTGGTCATTGAATGACAGTGAAACTTATCCTTGGTTACTGCAAGAGAAATTACCCAAATATGAAATAGTTAATTTTGGCGTTAACGGCTACGGCACGCTGCACTCGTTGATTCAATTCAAAGAAGCACTCAAACAAGGAAATAAACCCAAAATTGCGGTGATTGCTTATGCGGGATTTCATGACCGCCGCAATACTTTATTAAGGGCGAGAAGAAAGCAAATGGCTGCTTGGAATAAACTGGGTATTTTATTCCAGCCCGATGCTAGGCTGAATGGAGAAAATAATTTTACCTACAGCATGGCAAAACTTGAATATCGCGAGTTCCCCCTGATGCGGGTTTCTGCATTAATCCATTTTTTGGAGGTTAATTATAATCAATTTGAAGAGGGATTGTATAAAAGCCATGAGGTTTCTAAGGCAATTATTGAAGAATTTAACCGGGTGGCTGAGGCTAATGGTGTTAAGTTAGTTGTGGCGGGAATTAATGCGGGTTCTGCTAAGATGTTGGAGGAGTTAAGTGAGGAGGGAATTGCTACGGCGGATATTTCGGTTGATTTGAAAATACCTGCTAATAATAATTTACCTCATGACCTTCATCCAAGTGCGATCGCCAATCGGCAATATGCAGAAAAGTTGGAAGGTTTTTTGCAAGGTAGTGTTTTAAGGTAACAATCTTGGACGCGCATCCATACCAAAGAAACCGGGTTTTTACCGAAATTAAAGGCTTTGATGCAAGATTTTGGCAAAAAAACCCGGTTTCTGACTACCCGTGCCTCCAGGACTATACAATTGATTTAGGGTTGCTAGGCTGATGGGATTATTTGATTTTGTTTCTTTTAAATTGCCTCGAAAATTTATAAGTGATGGTTTTTTCCTGTTTTTACTTGTTCTTATAACAGTTGCAGTAACATCAATCTATGTATCCAGCGAACATACTTTTTATTGGTGGGATTATGCGGGCTACAACACTGCTACAGTCAACACGGCAAATTTATTTCGAGAGTCGCCAGATAAAGCATGGCGCGGAGTTATAGAATCGCTATCTAAGGAAAAAAACCTATTAATCTCTTTGCCATTAGTGCCGTTTATTCTCTTATTTGGCGAATCTCGGCTGAGTTACATTCTCAGCGTATCCCTAATTTATGTGCTGCCGTTTCGCCTGTTGCTGGGGGCAATTTCGGCAAAGCTAATTCCCGTTTATCCCCGCCGGGTGTTTTGGTCAACTGTGCTGCTGAGTTTATTAATTCCGATGAGTTGGATACCGACTCTGCGGGGATATCTAGATACTGGCGGGTGTGTTTTTGTGGCCTTGGCAATTTTGGTTTATTTGCAGGATGTTAAGCTGAAATCTTGGTGGAAAATCCCGTTAATTGGGTTTTTGCTGGCGGTGGCTATTCTGTTGCGGCGCCATTTTGCTTATAGTGCGATCGCATTTTTTGGTGCCGCGACTTTACAGGCTTTCATCGAGTTTATTATACTAATATATCGTAACAAAACCGCCTTTTCATCTCCCAAAAACAAGGACGTGGCAGTGTCGTTTTCCTACAGATACTTGTTTGAATCCGGTGTAAAGTTAGGGTTAATAGCTGCAACTAGCTTGACTATTTTAATGTTGGTAGCGGGAGATTTTACTCGCAGTGCTCTGACGGTTGACTACCGCAATTTGTATGTCGCTTGGAGTTTGCCTGTAAATGATATTTTAACTCGTTATGCGGATTTTTACGGTTTAGGAACTTGGCTACTGGTACTGATTGGTTTTTCTGCGGGAATTCTCACCCGAACTATGGTTCCGGCGGCGGCTATTTTTGTTTCGTTGTTTGGGGTTTTGTCGCTGATTGAATGGCTGTTAGTGTTGCGTTACGGGTACTTGCACTATACAATTCATATTACACCGATCGCACTTTTAGGAATATCCACATTTTTCTGGACAACTTGGCTGACACTCAAGGGAAAAGTCCGGTATTTGATGCTGGGCGCGGCGGGTTTGTACCTGGTTTTGAATGCCGCAGTCGGGTTAATTCCTCTCAAAATTGATTTGCCAAGACTGTTTGTGGGTAATTTTCCGCCGTTAGTGCGATCGGACTACGACGAAGTTGTAAAATTAGTAGAGTTTCTGCGAAAATTAGCACCCAACGAAGAACCAATTTATATTGCCGGTGCTTCTAACAGTTTTAATGCTAATATCCTCAGACAAGCCAACCGAAAATTAAACCCGCCGGAGGGTTGGTGGAAATTAAATACAATCGGGAGGCCGCAAATTGACTCGCGCGATACTTACCCGCTACCGGAGTTGTTGCAGTCACAATATGCCCTAGTTGCTGTACCTTTTCAGCAGGTGTTACCGACTGACGAACAAGTTTTGCGATCGCACGAACAAGATGTTGTTAAAGTTGTGTACGATGCCTTTACTCAAAACTGGGAAATTGCGCGCGATTTCCAATTGCTACCGGAACAGTTTAAGCTAGAAAACGGCGTGACTGTCAGCGTTTATCGGAGGATGCGGCCGACTGATACAGCAACGGCAGTTAGGACTTTGGATGCGATGCAGCAGCAAATAGTCGATCGACCGGGCACGCAGTTAGATTGGATTAGTTTGCATCAATCAATCTACACAAGTGCCAATTATTCTGTCACTCAAGAATCGGATAACCTATATAAAATTGTAACTCATCCAATTAAAAACAGCAAGAAACTCGATACATCTTTCCTGTATTTAGGTTCCATCTCAGACAAAGCGAAAGTTACCGGCAAACTCAATTTACCTAACAAACAATGTCCGGGAGTTGCCCTGCGCTTGACTTTGTGGAACAAGCAAGGTAAATTAATAGACTCAGCAGAGATGGCTTATAGTCAAAAAAGTGCGATCGGCTTAAATCTATTAGTTGAGGGCAAAAATCCCCTTTATCTGCTGCTTGAGGTATTGAGTAGTAGCAAACAGGATTTAACAAACCAATGCCAACTGGAGATTAATAATTTAGCTGTCAATAGGTAAATTGAACCCTCAATGCAGAAATATCAAAAATCCAACTGGTATTTTAATCTATCTCTCTATACTTTTGTCATCATCGGCTCTCTGATGGCAACTGGCTATATTTTCCCCATTGGAGGCAATTTTCCCGAAGTGCCGCCCATTCAATTTATGTTAAATCCTGAACTCTACAAAAATGACTATTACGTTCAGGAAATGGTTAAATTTAATCCGAGATACTACTATTACTATATCATCTATTTCCTCGCAAGCTTAGGAACCAGCATTCCCCTAGCGCATTTTATTTATCAATTCCTAGCCTTTGGTTCATTTATCCTCGCTTGCTACGCAATTATCAATATCTATACTAATTCCAAACTGCCTGCCGCAGCGATGGCTTTTTTATGTATAGCCGCTTCATTTACAGATGTTGGTAACACCCTGATATTTTCCACCAAATCAGTACCCAGCACCTTCGCAATGGGTTTCGGAATTTGGGGAATTTACTTTAGTTTGCGCCAGAAATGGCTGACAGGATATTTCTTTTTTGGACTGGGTTGTCTGCTGCAATTTTTAGTTGGTTTGTTACCTGGATTGATGATGGTTCCCGTTTTATTTATTGAATCTGTAAGACAGCGGAAGTTTAAAATATTGATTTTGGCGATCGCACTTTTAGCAGCAATGGCAAGTATCGTTTACGTACCGATGTTATTAACAGGTACTACCAGCACTCACACTATCGACAACGCCGAGTTTGTCTACATTCACGCCAAAGTCCGCAACCCCCACCACATCCTCCCGTCAAATTGGGATGTCGGGAATTGGTTCAACTTTATATGTTTCATAATGGGTGGCTTGCTGTGCATCAAAAATTCCGATTTATTGCCAAAAGAAGACAAGGTTAATTTTTATGTGATTGTTGGTACATCCATTTTTGGATTGTTTCTAAATTACATATTTGTAGAGATTTATCCGCTGGCTTTTATCGCCAAACTACAGTTAGCTAGAACTGTACCTTTTGCTCAATTAATTATATTTATTGCTGTTGCTTTGACCGTCGAGCAACTTTACAGAGAAAAACAAATAGCTATTAGCTTGTCGCTGTTAGCTGTACTAACTTTGCCTTTTAGGGGCATCATTTTTTTAGGATTATCAGTTTGGCAAACAAAAAATTACGTATTGCCCAAACGATATAATATATTTTTGTGGATTTTTGCAGCAGGAACGGTTATTTTCAGCTTGATATATCCGCTGAGTGATTCATGGGAAATAATGGGCGATCGAATAATTAGCATCCCAATCTTTTTCTCAATCCTCGCCTTCCCATTCATTTTAGAAGAAACATCCCTTGCTACATCTATAAAACAGACTCTAACTCACACATTAGCCTTAATAACTACCGCCACCTTAGTTTTTGGAGTAGCAGGAATTCTGCCCAAACCTATATTAAATGTATTTCAAACAAGAGTTAATATCAATGCCGTTCCCAGAGATGACTTAAGCAAATTAGCTGTGCGATTTTCCCAAAGTAGCAGCCGCGATTCACTCGTATTAATTCCACCTTCAGTTACCAACTTCCAGTTTTTCTCCGAAAGAGCGATTGTCGTCAACTTCAAGAACTTTCCCTTTACCGAAAAAGGCATCAAAGAATGGCAAACTCGCATGGAAACCGTTTTAGGGGTTCCCTTAAACCCGCAAATGATTTGGGGAGGAAATGACTTTTTCATCCGACGCAGCAGTGCAGATTTAGTCAAAGTAGCCAGAAACTACCATGCCGATTATATCCTGACTCGCAGCGATTGGCATCCAAATATTGACGGAGAAATAGTAGAGCAAGAAGGCAAATGGATACTGTTTAAAATTAGATAATAGGTAATTGGTAAAACTTGTTAAATCCAAATATGACTTTTATCTTAGTCGGCGGAGGCAGACTTTGCTTGTGTAGAAGCAATTTCAAGATCCGATTTATCTGCGTTAATTAGCGTTAATCCGCCTTAATCTGCGGTTAAATATCAAAACCCGAATCATCAATAATTTCGCTAATTTGCTTGTCCACATAATCAGCGTCCACATTCCGCGCCATCAACTCAGCTAAAATCCCCAAAGAAATCAACTGCACCGACAGAATTGTACACAAAATCCCAAAAAATAACAAAGGTCGATTCCCGATCGGCCCAAAATTCATCCCCGCCAAATTCAGAAACCAAATAACTATCAAATAACTCAGCGAAACAGTTCCAACCAAGCCAAAACACAATCCCAAACCGCCAAACAAATGACCCGGTTTGTGTAAATACTGCGTCGTGGCTAACACCGTCAACAAATCAATAAAACCCCGCGCATAACGTTCCCAGCCGTAATTCGATTTTCCGTGCTTTCGCGGATGATGTTCCACAACTACTTCGCCAATTTTAAACCCTAAATTGTTTGCTAAAGCCGGAATGTAGCGGTGCAATTCCCCGTACAATTTAATCGACTGCAAAACTTCCCTACGGTAAGCTTTAAAACCGCAATTCATATCGTGCATTTGCACCCCTGTCAGCAAACACGCAACGGCATTAAACAGCTTGGAAGGCAAAGTTTTAGAAAGCGGGTCGTTCCGCTTTTTTCGCCAACCGGAAACTAAATCAAATCCCGATTCTAAATGATGTAAAAATTTGGGAATTTCAGCGGGGTCATCCTGAAGGTCAGCATCGAGAGTAAAGATAATTATCCCTGCTGCATTGCGAAATCCTGCTGAAAGTGCGGCGGATTTGCCAAAGTTGCGACGCATTTTAATCGCTTTAATTAGTTTGGGATGTTGGCTGGCTAAATCTGTAATTTGTTGCCACGAATAATCGCGGCTACCGTCATCTATGAAAATGACTTCGTAACTGTCAATTTCTGTTTGGAACATGACAAGTTGGATTTTGTCAAACAGCAATTTGAGGGTGGCTTCTTCGTTGTGAACTGGGATTACGAAGCTGAGATGTTTTGGCATAGGGCTATTCTATTTTATTTGTGTTGTAAATGAGATTTTTTTATTAACCGCAGAGGGCGCAGAGGAGGAGAAAGAGAGGTTTTTTAGTTTTTATTGATAACTTGGGAGTTTCGCAAGGCTACCCAACCTTTGCGGTTTTTAAAGGATGCATAGGCTGTCAATAATTTATCTGTTGGTGATGTTTGAATGTATCCTCTCCAAGCTGCGAATTCGTAGGAAGGGCCGAACAAGTTAACTAAATCTGGGCGCGGAAATCCTGACATGGCAAAACCTCGAACGACATTTTCTTGGTTGAGAATGGCAATACATTTTACATTGTTTTCGGGGTCTCCTACCCAGCCAATTACTCTCGCTGCTGTTGGTGCAAGTTTGGTGGCTGTATCAAAATATCCGGGTACTCCGTCTTTGGGCGCTGACAGTAAATTTGCGTCGATTTTTGTGTCTAATGCTGCACAAAAATTGTGTTTTTTGATGTCTCGGTTAAATGGTACTAAGTTGTTAGTTTTTAAGGCGTCGATTAACCCGATAAAAGCGGCTGGTTTGTTGCCTACGCGGTCTTTAATTAGCGTTACGTCGGTGATGCCTAATTGCAGTGATAATGCTACTAACGGTTGATAGGTTGCTCTGCGGGCGATCGCCATTGCAGTTTCGCCTCCCACCCCGTACATTAAAATAATCGCGACTGTGGCGACTGCAAACAGCGGTGTCAGCCAACGCCCTTGAATTCTTGGTGTTGGCTGCAACTCGCGCACCCACAATACTGTCAGCACAATTGTGCTCATCCAAAACAAAGCTGGGAGTGTTGCGTAGCGGGAAGCGGTGGCCTGTTCGACGCCAAATCCCGATCGACTAACCGCGGCCATTAACGCTGTTTGCAGCGTGTAAAGTTGGATTGATAGCCAAGGCAGCCAATCCGGGCGATCGACCTTTTTTACAAATAGCCAATAACCCACAAAACCCGTCGCTGCAATCAAACCAATTATACCAATAATTGAAGCAAAAATAATATTTTCGCTAAAAATTCCGCCGAGATAAGTGGGAATATATTCGAGAGCTTTGAGCGGGTTAATTTTAGTTAAAGAAGGGTGATGAGATGGAGTTTTATAAGTTAAAAAATAAATCCCAATCACTGCAATCGAAGCAATGAAATACAAATAAGTTATGCGCCGAGGAAACCGCAGCACAACAGCAGCAGCACACAATATCGGCCACAAAGCTAAAGGAGTGCTGTAACTAATACAGCCTAAAACGCCAAAAATAATGCTGCCAATTACCCACTTATTTTGTTTCCATCCTTCGTTACCAGGCTCTGCCTGGGAATGAATATCCAGAGGCTCCGCCTCCCTCTTTCTTGACAAAAGCGTCACATAAGATTGCAAACAAAATATCGAACAAATCACAAATAAATTAGCAATTATCCAGTGAACGCCGCTGAATCCCCGCATCCAATTGTGAGCTGCCGCCGGAGTAAAATTAAAAATAGAAATGCAAAGGACTAGCGATATTAATTGCAGCGGAAAACGCTTCAAATTTAACGGCAGCAGAGCAATTAATACGTGGCACTGAATCCAAGCCAAGAACCAGGCAACTAAACACAAACCAATATTTGAACCTTGGGTGACAACTATATTCAAGCCATAAATAATTGCCGGAATCAAGACAAAATGCTCGTTCGCCCGGAATATCCAATTAAAAGGATTTGTAGAGAAACCGTCTACTGAATAAAAATTCCACGTCATCCACCAATAATCAAAATTAGACAAGTCTCCCGCTTGTGATATCAGGTACAAAATATATGACGCTGGTATTAGAATGCCGAAAACTGATGCGGCAATTAAAACATATTGTTGCTTGATTTTCATGGATTCAGACATGGGGAGATTTTTAATGGGTAGCAGCGGGTTTAGCCTAGAAACTTTGCATCTAACAGATGATTTCTGAGCAAAACCCGCCCTCGCGTTTTGAGTGTTCCTCAATTTTTTATTTCACTTCTCTTGTCAGCATTTGTCTGAGCCCTTGCCGCCAGTGGGGAGGATGCGTGCCTAGAAGTGCTGATATTTTCACGGTAGAGAGGACAGAAAAAGCCGGACGTTTTGCGGGTGTCGGATATTCGGAGGTGGTGATGGGAATTACGCGCTGAACTTTTAGGGGAAGACCGAGTTTTGCTGCTTCCTCAAAAATGGCGATCGCAAAATCGTACCAGCTACAAACACCGCTGTTAGTGTAGTGGTAAGTCCCAAAAGTTTCTTGCCCAAGGAGAGGAATAATTTGCGAAGTGGCCGCACTTAAATCGCCCGTCCAAGTAGGGCTTCCGATCTGATCTGCTACTACTCGAATTTCTTCCCTTTCCTTTCCCAACCTCAGCATGGTTTTGACAAAATTACCTTTGCCGCCGTTGCCGTAAACCCACGCGGTTCTAATAATAATATGTCGGTTCCCCGCTTTCCGAATTGCTTCCTCGCCTGCTAATTTCGACTGGCCGTAACTTCCCAGCGGATTCGTAGAATCTGTTTCCAAATAAGCAGAACCGTGGCTGCCGTCAAATACATAATCAGTGGAAAAGTGAATCAAACTTGCTCCCAGTTTTTCGCATTCTTCTGCGAGAATTCCGGGTGCAATACCGTTTACTGCGTTTGCTAATTCCGGTTCGCTTTCCGCTTTGTCTACCGCAGTGTAAGCACCCGCATTGACGACTAAATCCGGTTGAATTTCAGCCATTGCCTGACGGATGCTTTCGGGTTGGGATAAGTCCAGGCGAGTGCGATCGACCGCAATAACCTCTCCCGAAGATAATAAAATCGGCTGCAATTCTTGAGCTAGCTGTCCGCTGCCACCTGCGAGTAAAATTTTCATAATCAAAACACTTGAGCTCTTTTCAACGTTTGTCCAGCTTGGTCTTTAGCTGATAAGATTGGTTGGGCACCATCTAGCGGCCAGTCGATCGCCAAATCGGGGTCATTCCACAGGATACACCGCTCGTGTGCCGGTGCGTAATAATCTGTAGTTTTGTACAAAACTTCAGCCGTCTGGGAAACCACTAAAAAACCGTGAGCAAATCCCGCCGGCACCCAAAATTGCCGCTTATTTTCTGAACTAAGCAAACACCCAACCCACTGCCCAAAAGTCTGCGAACTTTTTCTAATATCCACCGCTACATCAAATATTTCGCCAGCAACTACCCGCAGCAATTTGCCTTGAGGCTGCTGCATTTGGTAGTGCAAACCGCGCAGCACATTTTTAGAGGATTTGGAATGATTGTCTTGAACAAATTCGGCTGTCACGCCTGTTTTTTCGACAAAAGCTTTGTGGTTGAAACTCTCAAAAAAGAAACCGCGATCGTCTCCGAAAATTTTCGGCTCAATGATCAGAACTTCCGGTATTTCGGTAGATATAACATTCATAGTTAGCTGTGAAAGTGATAAACTCATACTCTGTCTAGGCTATTTTACTATGAAAACTGACACATATCTCAAAAAGTTGTATGCCAACCGCTTTGATTCCCGACAAATGCAAGCGAAGGTGGCACTCTGGAAAGTTTTAATTGACGATTTTTTACAAAATTATGTTCCTCCCGAATCAGCGGTTTTAGATATAGGTGGCGGTTACTGCGAGTTTATAAATCAAGTTATGGCTGAAAAAAAATGTTTAATTGACCTTAATCCCGATTCAAAGCTATTTGCTAATGCTGATGTGAATGTGCTTAATATTGATGTGTTGAATTTGGACGCTTACACATCTTTTACCGAACAGTTCGATCGTATTTTCATCTCAAATTTTTTTGAACACCTCCGCAACAAAGAGGAACTTGTAGAAATTATCTCCTTTTGCTTCGAGGCCCTCAAGCCTAGCGGTTCTCTGTTGATAATCCAGCCTAATTTCAAATACTCCTACAAGGAATACTACGATTTTATCGACCATCAATTACCGATAACGCATTTATCGCTGCAAGAGCTTTTACAAACTGTCGGGTTTAAAATTGACCTGATTCTACCGAGATTTTTACCGTTTTCGACGAAAGGCAGACCCGCCTCGCCCTTGCTGTTAAAAGTTTACTTAAAATTGCCTTTTTTGTGGCGATTTTTGGGAGGGCAAATGTTTGTTAAAGCATTGAAACCAAACAATTGAGTATCTTCCTCAATAGACCTCTTGCAAAATAATTTTGTGCTATCATAGAAAGTTTAGACAATTTTTAAATCTAGCAGGTCCGGCAAGTTTAAGGAGATGCCAATCAACCCAATAATTCAAAGTTTGACCTAAACTTGAGCAAACTTTTGAGTATAACACATATTTTTTTTGCAAGAGGTCTAATATCGCCACTTGCCGTCAGAGGCTGAAAATGAGAATGTAGGGAAATCGCTCATTTTAATAATTCATCTACTGGAATGCTAAAACCTGGTAAAACAATTTGAGTGCTAACAGCTTCGCCAGCAATAAAGATGCTTCTGGTTTGTTTTGTTACTACAATAATCCATTGGTTTTCAGGATATACCAGCCAAACTTCCTCACTTCCGGATTCTAAATATTCTGTAGCTTTAGCAATTACATCTTCCGCCAAATCAGTTGGCGAAACAATTTCAGCACATAAAGGAAAACTTTGCGGGAGCACTTTGAGATTGCCAAATTGGGCTGCTAATTCCGGGGGAAGGTAGGCAACATCAGGATAGCGCCCCTGGTTGTTTGTGCGGCAGGGAACATCAGTATAAACCTCCCCTCCTTGTCCGCTAGAGTCTTTGTACGTTCTCCAATAAAAGTAAAGATTTCCTTGCACCTTGCTATGCTTGAGAGTCATGCCATTTTTCTCCAATAATTCGCCATCAACCCACTCTTGCAGATCCGGTGGACTTTCCATCCATGCTTCTAGAGAGTAGATTTTCGATTGGGCAACAACTGTAGAGGTTATCATGTTTTTGCGTCTGGGCGGGGAACTTTTTTTCTATGATACCAGATGCGATCGAGCTTTGGCTGACAAAAGGGCGATCGCACTTTGTAGATGGCACTTTTAAGTGTTATTATAAAAGTTACCAACTATCCAGCATTTCTGGCTTTGCCCAATTAGGATGAAGCTGCCATAAGAGCATTATATTGAGGACAAAAATGATGACACAAACTCAATCATCCGTCGCCCTTGCACTCAATATTCCACTAACACTAACACTCACCGTTACCCGCGAACAGTTCATTGAATTGGCGATCGCCAATCGGGAGTTACAATTAGAACGCACAGCAACAGGAGAATTAATCGTGAACCCACCAACCGGAGGCGACACAGGATATCGGAATCTGGATATAGAAGGGCAACTCTGGCTGTGGAATCGGCGGACTAGACTCGGTAAAGCATTTAATTCTTCTACTGGTTTTCACCTGCCAAATGGGGCAGATCGCTCTCCTGATGCGTCTTGGGTGCGTCAAGAAAGGTGGGACGCACTCACCCCAGAACAAAAAGAAGGCTTTCTTCCCTTAAGTCCTGATTTTGTGGTAGAACTTCGTTCTAAAAGTGACAATATGAAGCCACTGCGAGAGAAAATGAAAGAATACATGGAAAACCAGGTTCGTTTAGGTTGGTTGATAGATAGGAAAAATCGAAAAGTGGAGATTTACAGGCAAAGTCAAGATGTAGAAGTGCTGGACAATCCTGCAACTTTGTCGGGTGAAGATGTGTTGCCGGGGTTTGTCTTGGATTTGACAGAAGTTTGGGGATAAATGCTGAGTCGTGTTAAAAATGGGCGATCGCGCGATCGGGCATACCTCATCTTCTAAGGTGGGAAAATTGATAGATATACAAACAAACACATTGCGATTTCCAACATTATGATCGATCGCAAAATCTTACAAGAATATCGAGAATATAGCTTTCGTTCATACTTTGAATTACCTTACGAAACAGACGAAATTTTAGCAGAATTTGATTACTCGCTAATTAAAGCTGAGTTAGGTCTGCCGCATACGTCTAGAGAACTAGGAGAAATAGGCTCTCTAAAACAAAGAATTAGAGCAACTTTGCCTTTTCTCAGTCTTAGCAGCGAAACAGCTAGAAGAGAATCTTTAGTATCGCCTGTTTTGCTGGATCTCGTTCGATACTGCCAATGTCAACTGCGATTTGAGTATACTCTAAACGTTAATAGCTGGTTAAAAGGAAATTTAGATTATCTGGTGCAGTCAAACCAAGACTTGCTAGTTATTGCAGCCACAAACGACGATATGACTAGAGGATTTACTCAACTAGCTGTAGAATTAATTGCTATGTCGCACGTTGCCGACAAAAAGATTTTTTACGGGGCGGTGACAATGGGAGATGTCTAGCGATTTGGCAAGTTAAATCCAAGTAAGCAGACAATTTTTCAAGATGTAAATTTGTTTAGAGTGCCTGATGATTTAGAAGATTTAATTAAGGTAATGGTGGGAATTTTAGACGGTGTGGTAATATAATTATCTCAAATATTAACAGTAGGAATTAGGAGCGATCGCTTTTGCCAAACATTTATTATACCTACTTAATCCAAGGTGGCAGATTGCCATAATTTAGCCTTTCTACATATTTAAAAGGGCTGTTAATGTGTTGTCAGCACAGATTAGCTAAGTATCAATCAATTTGGCAAAGAAGGTGGTGGTGGGGGAGATTGAGAGGGTCTAGGAATATAGGTAGGTTTGGGACGACAAGCTTCTATAACCGCATTTCTAAACTGTTCTACCCGTTCAGTTTTTCTATAAAACAGAATTAGATTGGTTCTTGTGGTGTAAATGGCAATATAGCGCTGTTTGACAACAAAGGCTAAAACAATGAAAATAATGCCAATGAAGAACCAGAGGGTAAAAATTCCTAGCCAAAACAGCCACCAAGTACAGCCTTCTCCAATTTCAACTCCTTTGACATCTTGAATCGGAACGACAATTTCTTTAGTTTCTAATCCGAAAAATTCTTCAGATTTAGTTTGTAAGGTATCGCCGACAATTTTAATCGTCAGGTTGCCACTGGTTTGGACAGCAATCACGCCGATGAATTTACCAGTAGTACCACTAATTTGCGTGACAGAATTAGATTTCATCTTGTTCAAAATAACCTTTGATTAAATTGATTAGCCTTGCCTTCATTTAGAAATAACAAAGGGTATAGAAGTAGGCTCGTCCTTCTTGACTTAATTTTGAGGTTTCGACATACTCTTGGGACACTTATAATTCCATTTGCCGCCTTTCCAAGGTACATCATGAAAGTAAACTTTCGAGCCATGTGAACACTCAGTAATTAGGTTTTGCGTCCAAGATTTAATTAGGCAATGGTGTAGAAGTAGGCTCGACCTTCTTTAGTTAGACTTGCTTTACCTAATGCCACAAGTACCACTAATGCTTCCTGAGCGTAGTAGTCAAGTTTATGATCAGAGTTATAGGGAAGATTCAAGTTTTTAGCGACTGGCTGGAGAACGGTAGCAGCATCTTTTGGTGTAACTTTACAACCCTTAAGTTTGTTGTATAGATACTCCACAGCTTTGTCAGGAATGTCGTAAGAGTAAGTCACTTGTTCCCGATTAGGGTTGATTTGCTCTACTCGGTAAGAATCCTCTTGGTAGTAGACTCGGCGAGAGTTACGCAGTTCGACTTGCCCAATAAACTTAATCAATGGTTCCTCCTGTTTTAGTTGAGCGATCGCATTTTTCCAACATCCTCCTGTAGCGGTAAGGTGGGCAAGGTCCACCTTACAGATAGAGCCCGTGCGTAAATCCTGTTCGTCTTTAGAAACCGAAGGGTTACGAAGCCTAATTCTACCTATCTTTTAACAGCCAAACTCTTCGTTAAGTCTGCGTCTCATTTCCCCAGAGATAGGTAAATTCCGAATTTCTCCGCACAGACGCGACTTTGACTCTCCGTTTTGAAGGCGCTGTGTGTAAATTCCAATTAGCAAGGCTTCAAGACCATACTTAGACAACATTTCTGTAGCTAAACCGATGATTCCAAGCAGTGCAATTCCGCCTAACATACCTGCTGGGCCACCTAACGCTGCTAAAGCTGTTGTAATTGCAGCCGCACCTGCTAAACCTGTAGTTCCCATCACAATTAACAGCATAATTGCGGGCAATCCCAATGCCGCAGCTTTTCTAACAAATTCATCCATTTTACGATACCTCACTCTTTTAATTAAAAAGTCCATTCATGTCCTGGATAGTCAAGGGCTGTTCTGACAGATGTCAAATCAGCCAGGTCTTTGAAAGGACTAGACTTAGATATTTCGGTAATTGAAGTCTTCGATGGCTTAATAACTCTGTCTAGCAGAAAACGGTACCTCGCAAGAAGTGAGCCTTCCCCGGATTCCCGGTGTACAATTAATCACGATTCTGCTTTCCCTGATACTAATCTAACTACCCTTAACAAAGAAACTAATAAGCATTAGGAATTGTGTTAGACTTTGATTATAAAAAATCCATAAACCTATCCCCTGCAATGGCATCATCTAACGATCGCTTCCCCGAAGCTGCCCGCGACTGGGACTTAGAAACCCTTTACACAGACCTCGCATCCGCCAAGGGAAAGCGACTCACGCCCACAGAGAAACAACATTTACGGGGTCTACTCTGCGGCTACAGTCCCGCCGAAATTGCCGAAACCCTCAGTAAAAACCCCAAGGGAATTGCCGTAGATTTCTGTAATACTTTATACCAACATGTAAAAAATCTTGTAGGCAAAGCGGATGAAAAGGTAGAAAACTGGAGGAAAATTTGTGAATGGCTGGAGGACGCAGGATATAAAACTCAGTCGTCTCCCGAACTTGAATCAGGCGATTGTTTATCAGCAAAAATTATAATAAAAAAAGCAAATGTAGTTCTTGATAAAAATCAAATTATAGTTGATATCAACCTGCGAATAGTAGCCTCTTCACCTTCAGAAATTCCCATGATCGAAAACCTCGACCTCAACGGCAATAATTAACATAAGACTTACGCACTCCGACTAAAGAAACCGGGTTTTTCAACCAGGATCAAGGGCTAGAACCAAGAATTGTCGTAAACAAGCCCGGTTTCTGCGTAAGTCTTATGTATGTAGGGAAACGGCACTGCCCATTGGTGTCAACTTAATGTCAAACCGACCGTCTCTCTTGTTTGTATCGGAGTCTAGATCCCCCCTAACCCCCCTTAATAAGGGGGGGATAAGAGTCTTCTCAAAGTCCCCCTTCTTAAGCTATGCTTTATAAACATCTTTATTAACAAGAAAGTTGACAAAAGTAACTACTTGTGTAGGGGATATGGGGGATC